>JABMOR010000045.1 GCA_013203245.1 Candidatus Nitrosopumilus sp. | reverse complement strand
TTGTGCAACCGGACAAATGGGATTTGAAACAAATCTGAAGGCAGAACACATTGTGTCGCAAGTAATTCATTTTGCAGAAATACTGCAGCAAAGAGGGGAGCATGTGACAAATTTAGTTTTCATGGGCATGGGGGAACCTATGGCAAATTATGATGAAATGATTCGTTCTGTGAAAATTTTGACGCATGATAGGGGATTCGGATTGGGCCAAAGACACATCACAATTTCTACCATTGGAATCAAATCTGGAATTGAAAAACTGGCTGAAGAAAACCTGCAGATAGGTCTGGCAATCTCTCTTCATGCCCCAAACAACGCATTAAGAAAAAAACTGGTTCCTACTGCAAGCCCTAATTCTGTGGAGGAGATAATTGAGCTGGGCGGAAATTATTTTAAAAAAACTGGGCGTCGTGTGACGTTTGAATATGCGCTTATGGCAGGAGTCAACGATTCGCCTGAAATTGCAACCGAGTTGGCTAGGCTTTTGAAGGGAAACGGGTCTCATGTGAACTTGATCCCAATTAATCCGACTGCAGGCGATTTCCAACGCCCGTCAGAAAAAAATATCCGGGAATTTGAACGAATTTTATCCGAGGCAGGAGTGAATTGTACCGTTAGAATCGAAAAAGGCACAGAAATTTCTGCTGCATGCGGTCAGCTTAGAACTGATCTTGCAGGTCAAACCGGACCCAACTTTTCTAAGTCTTAAAATAGGGCTTTCAAAGATTTTACACACATGGCAACTAAGAAGTCTCACGGTCGTTCACATGGATTTAAGCATAAATCTAGATCTATTATGACAAAAAAGGCCCCTAGAGGAGTCTCATTTTTGTTACGTGAGTACAAAGAAGGTCAACAAGCACTTGTCATTATTGATCCTAGACAACACAAAGGATTACCACACAGACGATACCACGGAAAAGTAGGTATAGTTACAAATGTTGGTAGACGTGCAGTTACTCTTGATGTGAAATTAGGCGATAAAACAAAAACCTTAATCACAAGATTGGATCACATTAAACCATTCGGTGTATAATATGGAAGAGATAAAAAAGAAACAAGCAATTTCACTTGCAGAAGTTAAAGAAATTTTAGGTAAAGTTGATGTTGAAGAAATGGATCAAATTCAACGTTGGACATATGATTATGTTTCAAAATTTACAACAACTGATGCAAAAGAAGCAAAAGAAATGAAAAAAAAACTTGTCAAAGAATGTGAATTAACAGAAGATGAAGCTGTTGAAATAGTTAACATTAGACCTACAAGTTTAGCTGAATTACGTTCCTTCACATTTGGTTGGAAAAAATTAATTCTTGCTGAAACCTTGGAAAAAATGCTCAAAATAATCAAGGAGCATTCGTAACTTTTTAGGAGCATTCTATTTTGTATCGGGCAAAACCCCCTACTAGAAAGTATGAGGAGTATGCATATGTATTGGATTTCAATTCTAGAGGCAAATCATCAACTGTAAGAGGTCGAGATGGAATTATCATTACAGCTATCGGAGAAGACAGATTAACTTTATTAGAAATCCTTGGAATTCCAAACTCCACATTTGAGATTGGTGAAAAAATCTATATCGGAAAAGACGGAAGAACCAAAGTACTATCTGTTTTGGGAAAGCTGGAATATGATAACATTTCATCATCTGCTCAAAGTGAATTAGAGTCTGTAGTTGAAAATATTGTAACTAACAATGAAGAAAAATTTGTTACATATCTAAACAATGCACAACCACTAACTCCAAGAATTCATGCACTTGAACTAATTCCTGGAATTGGAAAAACCTACATGAAAAGCATGCTTGAGGAAAGAGAAATAAAAAAGTTTGAAAGCTATAGTGATTTACAAGATCGTGTTGGATTTAAAGAGCCAATTAAACATATTTCTGAACGAATCCTGGATGAAATTACAGGTGAAAGTAGAATGAATCTCTTTGTTAAGAGATGATAAAACGAAAACGTCTTGGACAACACTTTCTAAATTCTAATTCTATAGCAAAATTTATTGTTTCTGAGGCAAAAATTACAAAAAATGACATTGTCTTTGAAATTGGCACTGGACGTGGAATCTTAACTCCCCTCTTATGTGAAAATGCTGCTAAGGTGATTTCAGTTGATATGGATGAAGAATTAGTTAGAGGTGCAAAATCTAAATTTTCTGGTATGGGTAATCTGGTCTTAAAATTTGGTGACGGTTTAAAAAACAATGACGTATTCACTATTTTTGTTTCTAATCTTCCATATTCTAGGAGTAAAGATGCCATAGAATGGTTAGCACAAACTTCATTTTCTCATGGAGTGATTATGGTCCAAAAAGAATTTGCTGATAAATTACTTGCCAAATCTTCAAAGCAAAGAAAAGCCATAAGCATTATTGCAACTTCTGCATTTGAAATTACAATTTTATCCAAAGTGGGTAAAAATAATTTTTCCCCTCCCCCAAAAATTGATTCTGTAATTCTAAAAATAGTTCAAAAAAACAATTTATCTAAAGATCTTATTCAAACAATTAACAAAATATTCTCATATAGAAGAAAAACTGTTAAAAATATTTTAAAACAATTTCATAAAGAAACTACCATTGACAAACGAGTGGATGATCTTTCTGGAGAGGAAATAATTGGTCTTGCAAACAAAATCCTTGAAAAATGAAGAGTATCCTCCATCTGAGGATACTTTTTTCATAGTAGATAATATTGAGAATGAAAAAGGAAATTTTGCCTTGGATGTTGGTAGCGGATCAGGCTATTTAACAAAATTACTTTCTAAAAATTTTTCATTTGTAGTTGGTACTGATATCAATTTTAATGTATTAAAAAATCAAACTTACAAAACAGAAAATATTGTTTGTTGTAATGGTTCAGATGCATTAAAAATAAAATTTGATTTTATTGTATGTAATTTACCTTATCTTGCAACTGATGAAATTCTAGACATTGCAACTGATGGGGGTGAAGAGGGATTTGAAATTCCAAAAAAAATATTTGATTCTGTAATTAACAATATTGCTGAAAATGGAAAATTCATCTTTGTAACTTCATCATTGTCCAATTATCAAAAATTGATTGAATATGCTCAAAAATTAGGCTTGAAAACAAGAATTATGGCAAAAAAGAAATTATTTTTTGAAGAGCTAATCTTGATAGAAACTAAAATCTGATTATTTTCTTAAATTTTCTTTAGCATATGTGATGATTGCATCTGTCATTTGCGTAGTTGATGCGTTGCCACCAATATCCCATGTGACTGCTTTCCCTTCGTTGATTACTTTATCAGTTGCAGCAAAGATTGCATCTCTAATTTCTCTTTCACCCATATAATCTGCCATCCAAGCTCCTGATAGAACAGTTGCAGTTGGATTTACTTTGTTTTGTCCTGCAAACTGTGGGGCACTCCCATGTGCTGCTTCAAACATTGCATAATTGTCTCCAATGTTGGCAGAGTAGATTAATCCAATTGAACCTACAAGAGCTGATGCAAGCTCGGAAATAATATCCATAAATAAATTGGTACTAACTAATACCGAACCGTTAAACTGCTCAGTAGCAATTACCATCTGTTGTGCCATATTGTCTATGTAAATTTCAGATAATTCAATTCCAGTTCCTTCAACTGCTTTTTGTGTTTCCTCCCAAAATATCCCATCCGTCTGTTTTAGGATATTTCTTTTTGTAATTGCAACCATTTTTTTCATGTTAAATTTATTTGCCCAGTCTACTGCAGAATCAACTAATCTTCTACTTCCCTGTCTCGTGATCTTCCTGATTGCTATTGCTGCATCATCTGTAATTTTTACCTCTACACCCGTATAGAGTCCTTCAGTTGCTTCTCTGAAACAGACACAGTCAAGTTTCCTATTTGGTGTTAATCTCTCATAAGTTTTAGTTGGTCTGATATTTGCATAAAGATCAAATTTTTGTCTTAATGTAACTGCGACACTTCTAGGTGCACCTGGAACTGGAATTGTAGTTGTTGGGCCCTTGAAACAGCAATCTGATTCTTCTAAAGTTTTCATGGTTGCATCAGGAATGTATGATGCGTCTTTTCTACCGTTTTTCTCCCATTGCTCTGAGCCTACTTCACAAAGAATTAACTCTGATTGAAAGTTACATTCCTTTAATACTCTTAACATTGAATCAACAACTTCGGGTCCAATACCATCCCCTTTCATTACAGCGGCTTTTTTACTCAAAACTGCAAAAATTTGAGGTGTTTATTATTTAATTCTATCTTGTATTCTGAAACATTTTCTATATTTTTTCTATAGAGATGATTTAATACCTAATTTGATAAATAATATTCAAATGCAGATAGTTCAAATCTCTGATCTTCATGTGGGCTCTCAATTTTTACAAGAAAAATTTGATATTTTAGTTGATGAAGTAAATGAACTAAATCCAGATGTGATTGTAATTACAGGTGATTTGACAAATGAGGGATTAATGAGTGAATATGAAAAATGTAAATCATTATTGACAAAATTTAACACAAAAAAAATTATTACGATTAGTGGAAATCATGATTACAGGAACACTGGTTATTTGTTATTTAAAAAATTCTTTCCATTTGAAACTGTTAATGAGTTAAGTGATGATGTTGTACTAGTTACAGTTGGAACTGCTAGACCTGATAGAAATAATGGTGAGGTTGGATATAGACAAAACTTGTGGTTAGAGAGAACCATGAAAAAATACAAAGACAAAGTGAAAATTGTAGCGATGCATCACCACCTGATTTCAATCCCTGACACTGGTTCTGATCAACTCACTGTTGTTGATGCAGGTGATGTTCTAAGAGCAGTGTTAGATTCTAAAGTTGATGTGGTATTATGTGGACACAAACATCGGCCGTGGGCTTGGACTTTTGGATCCCTAACTGTAGTTAATGCTGGAACTGCCACATCTGAGAGAGTTCGTGGATTGTTTGAAAATACATACAATATTCTAACCATATCTGACAAAAAAGTAAAAGTAGACCTAAAAATTGTAGGTGGAAAAAGGCTCCCAATTGAGGAGATAATGAATAATTATAGCCAATTTGGCGACGAATGAATTTATTTACAGAAAATATGAAATTTTAGCGGTATTTTGTGTCTAAATCAATATTAATATCAAAATTGGTTTTTTGATATTATTCTAAATAGTATTTTTGAGGACAATATTTGATGAAGAAAATTATTGTTTATTTTATTTTCGGAATTATTTTACTGGGAATGATACCTATGTTTCTGCCAGTTTATGCTTCTGATTTTGCCTGTCCTCAATCAGTTCAGGGTGCAGAATATAGAGAACGTCGACAAACCAAAGCACCAGGTTCCTATGGTGATACCTATTACTGCGATTATCTTTTAGGAATAAATCAATATGGCAATGGTGATTGGGGATCGTTTTCTATAGGCATTCAACATACTGGTCCATATGATCTGTACTATCATGGTCTGGAATGTGGAGCAGAAAAGGAAGAAGGCAGCATTTACACGATTCAGAGTAAAGCAAAAGCAGTATCAGTAACTTTTGGCAAACAACCGGGCGAACAATACTTTGAGAGGGCAAGAAGCATAGCGTATGAGCTTATGGGTGGTGCCGAACCACTTGCAATTCCATGTGGATCTACTAATGACAATAGCAAGGAAGAAGAATCAGAAACAACTTCTAAAGAAAGTACAAAACAAGAAGAAAAATACGGTGGATATAATAGTTGGAATGCATATTGTAAGGGAGAGTTTGGTTCGGACTCATACTATGATGAAGATGAACATATCTGTAAACATGAAACAGTTTCAAAACAACCACCGGAAAAAACTACTGTCTCTGAAGATCCTTTAAACTGTCCTGTAGGAACTACATACGTTAAAACTGAAAAATTTGAAGTTTGCGCAATCACCGACCAAAATGCATACAATGAAGCAAACAAATCACCCCTTCCTGAATCAAATGATTTTGATAAAGATGGTATACCTAATGAGATAGATAAATGTCCCAACAAAAAAGAAACTAAAAATTTATTTGAAGACAGAGATGGTTGTCCTGATATTCCTCCCATAAGATCTCATAACATAAAATCTGGAGAACGATATATCAACACTGAAACCATAAAAATTTCAGAATTAAACTGGATAATAAAGAAAGGTTCAGACACTATGTCTGCAATAGTGGAATACTATTCTCCTAATGATGTTCAAATGAAATGTCCAAAAGGTTGTACTGATGCACAAATGGAAGCATTAAACAAAATTGCAACAAAGACTTTTGGTAGTCATTTTGAGAAAACATTAGGTGATATACTTGGATCTACAGCCCTTGCCCCTTATTCTGCAACTAAAGGGTTAGTAACTACTATGTGGGAACAAAGTAAATTTTTCCACCGTGATCTTCCACAACACATGTCTGAAACTGAAGCTCAAACTTGGCACGTGATATTGACTGGAGATTTAGTAATTCTTGATAAAAAAACAGAATTTCTTGTAGAAACTGATCAAACTGGTACTAGAGTTTATGTTTTAGAAGATTTTGTAGATATTTTCTATAAAGACACAAATCAACCAATACGACTAAATGCAAATGAATATGTTTTTGCCTCCGAAAATAACTTTGAAAAGAAAACATTTGAAAAAAGTGATTTGGATTATTGGTGGAAAGAATACATAGAAATTAATAATATTTTTGAAAAAATGATCTTAAATCACTATGTCCAAAATCTAATATTTCTGATCATGTTGGAGGCTATTTTATAAAATGGATTGAAGATGTTAATGGTCAAAAAAATGTTGTAGGGATCAAATTAGGATATGTGGGAAAAGATGTTTTTGAAGATGATTTTGATGGAAAAATGTCTAATCTAAACATAGATTGTACATCTAAAACATTGACAGTAAATTTAGAAGGTTCGGGTACAAAAGAGATTGTTGGAGAATTATATGTTATAGAAAATTCTATAAAAAAACCACATAAAGTAAATCCAATCATAAAATCATTATCGATTTCTGCAGATGGTAGAGATGTCAATTACAATGAAGTAGAATCTCCTTATTCATCTAACCCTAGTTTTAGTTTCTTGGTAATGCCTGGAACAAAAAGTTTGACAATTTCTAATCTTTCATTAATACCTGAACCATTACAAAAACTTGAATCTGGTACAGACTCTGTCTCAAAAGAAAAGGTTCCTGGTTGGATTAAGAACAATGCAAAATGGTGGGCAGAAGGTTCAATTGATGAAAATTCCTTTGTAGGTGGAATTCAACATTTGATCAAAGAGAAGATAATAGACATTCCTGATTTACCAAAATCATCATCCCCAGAGTCTTCGGAAAAGGTTCCAGGTTGGATTAAGAACAATGCAAAGTGGTGGGCAGAGGGAACCATTTCGGAATCAGATTTTGTTAATGGGATTAAATATCTTGTTGAACACGGTATAGTTCGTACTTCCTAATTTACTGCCTTCAAAATAATACCCAAGAAAGTTTGACTTATTTACAGATACATTCTAGGCATCTTTATGCGGGGGTCGCCTAGCTCGGTAGGGCGTGAGATTGCTAATTTCATGTTCGCAAGGACACGTGGGTTCAAATCCCTCTCCCCGCGCCATTAAAACTTAATAGACCGATTCAAGAAGTTTTTTCATGGGACGAAGAAAATCACAAAAAATTATTCGTACTGGTCCAAAAAATGCCACTACTGGAATGTGTCCTTTGTGTAAAACAATTGGTAAAATTTTCCTTCTTGGCTCTCCTGGAGAAGAGAGAGCAAAATGCGAGAAATGTCGTCAAGAATTTGAATTATAGTTCAAAAAACTAACCTGTCCATCAAAATATGCACCCATAACTTTTTAAGACAATTTTCTATTTATAGATAATTATGAGTTCAGAAGCTGAAACCATCTATGAAAGAGTTGCAAAGCTTGAAGATGAAATTGCATTACTCAGAAGTGAAGTTGATATCCTCAAAGGAGCATTAAGAAATAAAATTGCTCGTCATGAAATATCCATGATTAAGAAAGGTAGAGACATAGATTCTATTATTGATTAATTTTTTGTCTTTATACTTCTAATTAATTCCAAAATAAAGTCTACATCTTCTGCATTTGGATTCATTTCTAAATACTTGTTCAAATATTTTAAAGCAATTTCAGAATTTTGTAATCTTTCTTCTATAATTCCTTTATCTCTAATATCTTCAGGTGATTCGGGTTCAATGGATAATACCATATTTACACATCGTAATGCTTTTTCATAAACAAATGATTGAACATATGAATTTTTTAAATTCCTTGCTAGTCTGACAAGAATCTGTTCTGGTTTTACTTCATCAAGAAATTCTGGTAGAAATTCTAATTGACCTCCAAAATTAGCATCAAGAATATCTTGTAAATCATCAACATCTAATAATCGTCCGTCATAAAATGGATCTAGGATCATCTCTTCATTGTATTTTACTAATATGTGGCTAGGAAATCCGACTATCTTGAGATCTAACCCAATAAATTTTGCAATTTCTGCATATAAAATTGAAATAGTGATGGGGAGTCCAGTTTTTTTATCGATTACTTCATTTAAAAAATTATTTTTTGGATTATAGTAATCATCATCATCTCCACTAAAACCTAAATTTTCAAAGAGATGTTCGTTTAACATTGAAATCAAATATGTTGGATTTTTAACATCACTGATTGATTCTTTTAGAGATTTTCCAATATGATTTATTTTTTGAATATAAGCATCTACATTAAGATCTGGATATTCTAAAATCTGTGCAAATTTGAGACATTTTTCAACCAAGTTGAAACTTGGATTATTTACAAATGTAATCCATTCTGCAACTAGTGGATCAAATTTTTCTTCCAATTACTGTATACCCAGTTTCTTGAGGTATAATTGAGGATCTTTTAGTTCACGAGTATTTGGGGGTATTTCTATCATTTTTTTGAATGTGTCTTTGCCTAATTTTTCATAAATTATTTTTGTAAAGTCCTTACCCATACTCTTTCTTACTTGATATGATGAAAAATCAGTTCCCATAAACGTTGTAAGGTAATTTTGAAAATCTTGATCATCTTTTAAAATACTTTCAATTACAAAAGCTGCCATTCCCTCCATTGCTGTAAATGCTGCGTGGTGTTGTTGTATTGGAAATAACCATCTTTTGTAAATATCTAGCAGTTCTGGAACTGACTCTTCAATCTTTGGATCTATTTCTACATGAGTAAATGTCATGACATCCGGTCCGATTTGTTCCATTAGGAAATGATCTGGATTCAAAAAGAAAAATAAATTAGCTTTTTTTGCAAATGGAAAATCATCTGGAACTGCTTGTAATTGACAGTATTCTGATAATCTGTTAGTAGTTTCAGTATCTAATGATAAAATGATTTTTGCTAATTCTTCATTTATTTTATTTACTTCCATTGCTGCATTTTTGTTTACTTGTTGAAGGTTTCCTTGTGCTGAATGAATTAACTCTTCAAGTACAGTCATCTTTACGGCACCATGATATCCTGAATTAACATTTTCAAATTTTAATTCATATGGTTCACCTTGTTTATGTAGAATTATTTGCGGATATCTAGATAAAATAAATTTGTTTAAATAAATTTCTGAATCAAGATAGTCTCCATACGTTGTTGTGATTTTTGAAATGTATTGAATCGCATAAGTTGAATATACTAAATATTTTGCAGTATCTTGCTGCATTAGTTCTGCAATTTTTTTTAGATCTTCTTTTGCAACTGCGTTAAATAATTCACTGACAAATTCTTTTGATTCACTGTCTGCAAATACTTTGTTTCCTTTAATCTTCTTTAATTCTTCTAATTCTAGAATTTTTAACGAAATATTTTCTGGAACTTTAACTCCTAGAAATTCTTCAACTCTATTTTTGAAATCTGGTAATATCTCATTTGCAATTTCATCTAACTCTTTGAATTGTACTTTGTTTGCAATATCGTCTTTGGCTTTAATTGCTAACTCTATGATCTCTTTTTCTTCGTTGATTTCAACTGATAATTGTCCAAATAGCGCCTCTGCAAATTCTTGAAATTCTCCCATTTTGCATAAAATTCAAAAATACTCCATTTAAGACTAACTTGTGGATTTTGTAATTGTAAAAAATAGAATTATCTTTATGAAAGCCAAATTTTTCCATATTATTTGAAAACTATCACTTGGAACTGTTTTTATTTTCTTTATCTGAAACTGTACTTATCTGATTACAACTCCCACAACCATTTTTTCTTGTACCAAACCAAATCAATGCCGCTGGCATAAGTGCATAGAGGACCATGGCGTTTGGAAATCCTAACAAAGAATCATTTCCAGTAATGTATCCTGATACAATTAATGCAAACATACCAAGTGCTGAAATACCTGAAATTTTATTTAATTTGTCTTTATTGACCATGATAATTTTAGTCATTATTCATATTTAATAGAGTATCCTGATGAATTGATTCCTAACCGCATGAATTACATTCAAATTTCTTTTTAGATTGGTGGGCTTTTTCCATATGCCGTACTGTTCTTTCTGAATCTGTGAATTCCATGTCACATTTTGGGCAAATAGTTCCAACAATAATTTCTTTTTTACGTGAAAACAAACCCATTGTTTTTTTGAAATTATTTACACATAAAACTCTTTTACCAATTTTATGTGCATGATAGATTCCTAATACAAAAAAGAATAACAATGAAATACTCAAAAGATGTCTAATTAGGCATGGCAGCAATTATAATAATTCCTATACTTGTTGTTGCAATTATAGGATTATCTGGATATCTTGCTTATCGATTTGTAATTTATGATTTGTATTGCAAAAGATCTGTGAACCAATCCCTCCGAAAATATAATATCAAAAAAACTCCATCTCAAATAATTAAAGAATATTATGAAAATAAAGGAGAATCAATTTCACACCAAGAAATTCGAAATCTTGAAAAAAATTATAGACAGAATGAACCTGAGCAATTTCTTACAATGTATGATGCAATCAGAGAGTATCAAAAAGACAAAGAAAATAACTAAGTTTTAAAAATATCTAAGGTGCTACTGGAATTGAAATGAATGGTGTTCCACCTTCACCTACTACGAGAGGTAATTTTCCATCCCATGCTTGAGTCTTTAACCATTCTAAATAATTTGGATTTGTTGATAATGCTTGATTGATAATTGAAATTGCTTCTGCTTCACCTCTGGCTTCAGCAATGTTTGCTGCTGCAAGACCTTCTGCTTGAGCTTCTAATTGTCTTGCTTCTACTTCTATTCTGATTAAATCATTTTCTGCTTTTTGTGCCTTTTGCTCTGCTTCTACTTTAGATTCAATGGCTTGAGCAAACAATACAGAAAATTGAAAATCCGTAATTGAAATGACATCTGTTATGATATTGTATACATTGAGACGGGTAGTAATTTCAGATTCTATATCTGCTTTAACTTGTGGTCGTTTTGTAATTAGTTCTGCAGCGTTATATTGTGCAGTAACCTGTTTTACTACTTCCTCTACTGCTGGCTGAATAACTCTACTTTCATAATCTAATCCTATTTCTTTGTATAGTGTATTGACTGAATTTGGAGATGGTCTATAGTTTACTGTTACTTCTGTTGATACTGTCTGAAGGTCTTTTGATGCAGAAGATGTTGATTTGACAAATTTCATAGTTCTAACTTCTATGTTTACAACACTGTCTTGAAATGGAGTTACAAAATGAAGTCCTTCCTCTAGAGGTGGACTAGTGATATCGACTGCACTCCAATGAAGTAAAACACCTCTATTTCCAGATTCAACAATTTGTACTGAAGCTGATGCAACTACTCCGATTATAATTAATAAAATAATTCCTACTAAAACCGCCTTTGCAGCCCCAAAATTTACGCTAACGTTAGGAGATTGATACTTTGACAATGAATCTAATATCTATCCACTACTATTATACCCAACTACTGTGTATTAATGGAAATTATTGGCCTTCTGAACAAATTTATGCCTTCAATGTTTTAAAGAAATAATGGCAGAACCTAATTTTTCTTGGATATACATCATAATTTTCTTGGCAATTCCACTAGCTAGAATTGTTCCACGATTATTAGCAAAAAGAGGTATAGGAAAAAACTTCTTTCCGCAACAACTACAACAACAACCAAATCAACAACAACCAAATCAACAACAACCAAATCAACCTGAATCCCGTTTTGATGAATATCAACAAAAACCATCAATGGAAACTAAACCTAAATCAAAAAATGATCTTGTTTTGGGAGCGTTAAACAGAGGTTCAAAATCCTTTGAAAGCATTCAAAAAAATACTGGATTGGATAGTAAAGATTTAGATGCTATTTTGGAAGATTTGGAGAAAAATGGATTGTTAAAAGTAATCCAAAAACAGGGCATGTTTGGTCCTAAAACTGAATTACTTCCAACTGATAAGGGATTCAAGGAATATTATTCCTAAATTAACTGTAATTCTTTCAATGAAAATCAGATTAACTGTTAATTAATGATTTTTTTTGAGTTGGTACATGGTAAAAGATTCTGAGTTTCTTCAACTAATCAAAAAATACAATTCTTCAAAAGTTAGATTTTATTTCATTTATAAAAATAAACATTATTTTATTAATAATGGACATTTCAAGTCTGGATTCTCATCTAAAATTGTAATAACTAAAAATCGAGACAAAATAATGTCTGGATTTTCTAAAATGGGATTTCTTTTTGATGAAATAATTCGAATGCGTATCGTGGGATATTCTAATGAAAAAAATAGTGACGAACTTTTGTATGCTTTGAATTTGATTCCGTTAAATCGAAAAATTAGAACTTTTTTGGATTGGAAGGTTTTTCCCCCTGAATACACCCGAGATATGTCTAGGCTATTTGAAGTTCGGAATGCTCTAAACCATGCTGTATCAATTGATAATGTAAATTATAATCCGAACAAAGAGGTTTCATTATCTTCTCAAACTGGTTTTAAGAAATTCACGGTAGATTTTGAAAGATCTTGGAAGAGATTATTGCAAATATATGCAGAAGAACAAAAACCCGTCTATTTACAATTAGAGAAACTCTTGGCACAATAAATCTTAGATATGGTGTGTGCCGGGGGCGAGTTTCGAACTCGCGACCTCCAGATTATGAGTATTGCCTTAGTTGGAGAACCGTTAGAGTTTACCAATTGAACTGGCACTCTAACCAGGCTGAGCTACCCCGGCATAATATATGGTCAAAAATTTGGGAAATTAAATGATTCTAATTTTATTTTAAATCCTTCCAGGCTGCATTTTCATTTTTGACCCAAAGGAATTTCTTTTGTAGTGCAGAAGTATACAATTTTTCCCATTCTGCACCTACTTCATCTGTCCATGCTTTGAAAATACGGGGATCTATGTAGTTTCTCAAAGATGTTCCAATGTTGTAATCTTTAGTTTTTTCAGATAGATCCAACTGCAATCCTAGTTTTTCTATTCTTTCTTTGTGTTTGATTTTTTGTTTTTTAACTTGGTCATTTAATGTCTTGATTCTTTTGACTTTACTTTTCTTTTGAGCATCTGTTTTAGGTTTGCTTGCTTCTAATTTTTTGAGGGTTTCTTGGGTTTTTTTCCAGGCTTCTTCTTTTTCTGCCTTTTTCAAAGAATCTCGTTTCTTTTGTAATGACTCTTCAAATGTTTTAGGAATCGTTCTCTTGTGATTACACATCATGGCAGCTTCCAGATTTGCCAATTTTGCATGGTATATCTTTTCAGTTGCACTCTTTCCTTTGATATCGTCATGTTCTACAAGATATTTTTTCACTACTGCTGTTGCAAGATACGTTCTGAACACTTTTGCTGTTAGTCCCTTTACAATACTGGAATAATATTGATTGACATGCCTTGAAGTAATGTTATCAAAAATCTCATCTTTTGATTTTTTCTTTTCTATCAATTTTTTGAGATTTTCATGAAATTGTTTATCGTGACCTTCTGCAACAACTGTCTCTTGCCATCTAACACTGTCTTTACCTAGAAAATCAAACTCTATTGCATTTGGTGTGATTTTGATATGTTCTTTTCTTAAAGTTGTAGCTCCTACTGTATCTGCTTCGTCTGGATCTTTTTCGTCTCCTACCCTCATAGCAGTTCTATAAATCAAATAACATGCAGTAGCAATTCTACTCTCATTTGGTTTTTTACTTTTCATGTCTTTAACAATTCTATCTTTTATCTTATCAATTTCTTTTGCAAGCTTTACTGCTTTTTCATATTTTTCTTTGTCTCTATCTTGCTTTAACCCTGAACTATCTGCAAGCCAAACATATTTTCTTTTTTGTGTTAGAAAATCCATCCAACTTGCTAACCACATTGAATCCTTATCATGAATTATTTTTCCCCATTTCCCTTCAGGTACTTTGGCTTCTTTCCCAAGATTTAGTGTAACATCTTTTGTAGTAACTGGTGGCTTCCATTTGCCTCTAAGTGGATGTTCTCCTCTTCCAATGAATATACCTGGTGGCTCTGCCATGTAATTTCCAACTTCAACTTTTTCTCCATCCATGATGGCAATTCCAAATTTCTCCTTTAGTTTTTCTCGTAATTCTTTTCTTTTTACAGCAAGGGCTTTCTTTTCTTCCTTACTCATCATTTCTCTAAGATCTTTTTCTTTGTCAACTATTTTGAAAGCGTTTGAAAAATCAATATCCTCATATGATATTTTTTTAAATTTTGAATCTAGAGTTTTAGCAAAATCTGTTGTAAAATTTTTTTGAAACACTTTATCTTGAGCATATGGAGTGTCTTTTTTTTTAGCCCACTGATACACCATCTCTTCTTGGTTTAAATCAAGATTTACAGCATCTCCTTTGATCTTTATCTTAATTCCTTGGGCCTCATATGCAGGAGGAAACAAGATTCCATTATGTTGTAGTGTTTTCCATTTCATATCATTTCATATTATAATTGCGGACTTTGATGAAATTCTATCCCATCTGTATATCAATTTAGCGTAGTATGATGTCAACTAGGAAATAGCTCTTTACTCATGTATTTCTCAAATTCTAGGTCTGTTTTCATCTTTTTTGCCTCGATAAACATAGCCGCATCAGTTCCCACAATATATCGTGGCAACATTTCATCATCATGAATTGCCTTCATAACAACATCGGCAACTTGAGAAGGTGGAGTTCCTAATTCTGCCATCATCTTCAATCCTGATAGTATATGATCAGTTAGATTCTTGTATTTTGGGTCTGTCTTTGATTCTGGAATTTTCATTGAATTAAAAAAGTTAGTTTTGATAACTCCTGGTTCAATCATTGTAGTTTTAATTCCAAACTGACCTAGCTCATATCTTAAACATTCACCTAATCCTTCTAATGCAAATTTTGAACTGATATAAGCTGGAGATCCTGGCAGTCCAATTCGCCCTGCAATTGAACTAATATTTATAATATTTCCTGAATTCTGTTTTCTCATAATTGGGGCAACTTCTTGAATAATTCTAACAACACTGAAAAAATTTGTCTCAAATTGTTTTCTAAAATCATCAACTGTCACATCTTCTGTACATCCAAACTGCCCATATCCTGCATTGTTAACTAGAACATCCAATCTTCCACAATCTGTGATAATTTTTTTGATTGCCGAAACAATTGATTCTTCTTTATCCACATCTAATTCAATCACTTTAATTGAAAGATTCTCTTTTTTTGCAGCATGTTCTAGTTCTACTGATTTTTCAAGATTTCTCATACTGGCAAATGTGTGGTATCCGTCTCTAGCTAATGATAATACTGTCTCTAATCCAATTCCAGATGAACTACCTGTTACAAGAGCAACTTTTTCCATATTAATTCTAGATTCTTGTTATATTTATCCCATATTGATTAATCATATTAGGGGCTTGTCTCCTTCAATAGGATCTATCAATTCTGTTTTCTCACCTGAATTGATTCTCTCCAAAATTTCTAATGCTGAATATTTATGCAGATATTCATTATTGTTGCCACATCTGTATGAGAATGTGCATCTTGGACATCCTGATTCATTTTTGCAAGGGCATTCCTTTATGATAAACATGCTTCGTTCAAGTGCTTTTTCAAATCTATCATAGAGGGCTTTACTTGCACCGCTGCCTCCAATAGCCCCATCATAGATGAAAATCAAGCCTGAGGTGCCTAATGAGATACCTCCCAAGTCTTGAGATACTCCTCCTGTTATCATATTACTTCCTTCAATTACTACGTGTTCTGTTGCATGATATCCGCTGGCTTCAGTATATTCTTCATCTTCAGACTCTTCAATTACTTTGAGAGGTCTTGGTGCATGAAATACAATTCCTTTAGTAATAAAATCATATTCTAATGGATTGTCTAATTGGACTTTTTCCCCTTGTGTGATCTCTTGTCCTAATTCAATATTGACATAACCGTATACCTTTTTCTCAATGTGTAATTTACAAAAGGCAACCTCTACACCATTTGCATTTCTTTTTTCAAAGACTGTTTCAATGGTTGGCCATTCCTCTGTTAATGACTTTGTATAGTATGGATAGTCTCTTGGAATTCTTTCTAGTTTTGCATAGTTTTTTTCTGGATAATCAAATTCTTTTACCTTGTAACGTATTCCAGCTAAAAAATAGATCGCATCTTTGTGTAATTCCTCTAATGCAATTGGTAGCACTCTATCTCCAACTTTTTTTCCATCCAAGAAAATATCTATTGATTTTCCAATCCCTCTTATGCTGTATTCGTTTAACAATGAATTGATTTTATCAAAATTTGGAATAATTCTATTGTTGACTTCTTTGAGATTTTCTTTTATTATGTGATGTTCAATAATCTCTTGATGCTCTTTTAATTCGTGTTTTGATATTGGCCTGTCGCATGCCATGGACAACACTTGAAATTCTTCTACAAATGGATTTTTGGGATCGATGTATGTTTTTTCAATATCTTCAAAATAATCATCAGGGTGGTTTTTGTAATATTGTGATATAGGATCGTTCCCTAATGCCAAAAATGCATATCCTCGTTGACCCTTCCTAGCTGCCCTTCCTATTCTTTGGATTAGTCTATTCACTGGAATCGTTGATGATATTACACAGTCAACATTGCCTACATCTATGCCTAATTCAAGCGTAGGAGTACACGAAATTGCTTGTAATTTGTCTTCTTTGAATTGTCTCTCAACTGATTTTCTATAATTTGCCATTAATCCGGCCCTGTGAACTTTGATGTTGACTTTTTGTTTTTTTGCCTGTATTGCTAAAAGTTCTGAATTCAGATGTGAATTGTTAAAAACCATTGTCTTGTGGTTTTTTTCAGTTAGTTTTTTTGTCAACTCTACCATCAAAGATCTCTGTGTTCGAAGTGATGGAAAAAGCATTACAAAATCTGTTTTTCCTTTTTTGCCCGAACCTTGAATTTTTTGCATCTTTTCTCCAAATAGTTTTTCACAGAATTTTTTTGCATCATCAAGTGTAGCTGATGCTGCTATGAACTGTAATTTGTTGGTACAAATCCTCTTGAGTCTTTTTATGATGTAATGAACATTTGATCCAAAAATTCCAGAATAGACGTGGGCCTCATCTGTAATGAGAATTCTAGTTGATGCTAATAATGACGAAAATTTTGTCTGATGCCACATATGATAATGCAATACATCAAAATTTGTAATTAGAA
Organism: Candidatus Nitrosopumilus sp.; assembly: GCA_013203245.1. GTDB lineage: Archaea > Thermoproteota > Nitrososphaeria > Nitrososphaerales > Nitrosopumilaceae > Nitrosopumilus. The sequence continues at coordinate 8,429 of JABMOR010000045.1, read as the reverse complement.
TTTCTGGAGGGTGATCAATTATCTCCCTTCTCTCTTCTTGTTTTGTATCTCCATCAAAGACTTTGACTTGAATCCCAATTTTTTCTGCAAATTTCTGAATTTTTGGATATTGATCACGGGCAAGTGCTTTTGTAGGATATACAAAAATTGCAAAAACATTCCCCTCACTTGCATCTTTTTTTATTCTTTGAATAACTGGAATTAAAAATGCCTCTGTCTTTCCAGATGCTGTAGGTGCTTCGATGACAACATTTTCTCCAAATGTAATTTCTTTAATCGTCTCTTCTTGAAATTTGTAAAATCGCTCGATTTTTAGTTCTTTGAGATGTTCAGTAATTGATTCATCTAGCCCTAATTCTTCTACTTTACAGCCCATTTTAGGCTCAGAATTACTCAAAACCTTGTATTGAGAAATATAGTCTTTTTTTGAAAACAAGATTTCTTCAGTAATTTTATCTGGCTTGTTTTCTCCAATCATCTCTTTGATTTCATTTTCTGCTCTGACGATTCCCTCATCCTTGAGACCTTCAGATAATCCTCCCTCAGTCACTAGTCCTTTGTCAAATCTTGAAAGAAATTCTAGAAATACCTCGTCGACATTTTTTGAGAATTCTAACAAATCCTCAATACCACATTTTTCACAAGAAACATGCATTTTTTTGTTGAATGTTTTTTGAATTTCTATCTTTGATTTACATTTTGGACAAGAGAATTTCAAGATCTATTTGATGAGGTGTGATTGATGATTTATTGTTTGATAGGTGTGAGACCCACGACATTATTAAGCTAGAACAGAGTCTTGAATTTAAAAATGAAAAAAATAGAAATTAATAATATTTACAATCAAAATTGTATCGAAGGGATGAAATCAATCCCTAAAAATAAAATTGATCTTGTAATTACTGATCCCCCATTTGCAATAAATTTCAAGGCAAAAAAAGCAAATTATAACAGAACTGCTTCTAGAGTATTATCTGGCTATAATGAAATAAAACCTGAGGATTACTATGATTTTACATTTGCATGGATGAGTGAAGTTTTTAGAATTTTGAAGGATTCTGGAAGCATGTATGTTTTTTCAGGCTGGAATAATCTCAAAGACATTTTACGTGTATTAGATGATGTTGGATTTACGACTGTTAATCATGTAATTTGGAAATATCAGTTTGGAGTAGTTACTAAAAGAAAATTTGTCACATCACACTATCACTGTCTTTATGTTTGCAAAGATGATAAGAAAAGAAAGTTTTTTCCATTTACTAGGTTCAAAAAAGATGAAAAAACAAAAGATGGTCGAAGTCTTCATTATGGAGATAAGGAAGATGTCTGGGATATCAAAAGAGAATATTGGACTGGTGATGAAAAAACTCCAACCAAACTTCCATCTGAAATTATTGAAAAGCTATTGGAATATTCAAGTGAAAAAAATGATTTGATATTTGATCCATTTCTTGGTTCTGGTCAAGTTGCAGTAGTTAGCAAATCCCTTAAAAGAAAATTTCTTGGTTTTGAAATAGTTCCAGCATATTACAAATTTGCTAAAAAACGACTAGATACTGACACATATAGAATTAAAAAATCAAAATAGACTATTCCTTTTTTTCAGATTCATCTGTTGTTTTTTGACCGATTTTTGCTGCAATATTTTCTCTCAATTCATCATCTGTTTTACCATCAATTTTTACTCCTGCTGATTTTGCAATCATCTCCAACTTTTCTCGTTCTGTTTCAACAGGTCCTGAAATTTTAGGTGATTCTTCTGTGACTACTTTCATTTGTTCTTGAATTTCGTTTTTGGCTTTGTTGTATTCGTTAACTATTTTTCCCATTTTTCTTGCAGCCCCTGGAAGTTTGCCAGTACCTAAAATCAAAACCAATGCTACAAAAATAATTATCATCCATTCACTTCCACCAATATTTAGTGAATAATCAAACATGTCTTGATGTTGTATAATTTGAAATTAAACGTAATGTCTGTATTTGTGCCTAAATTAGTGATCTACATTTGAATCTCATTCATGAGAAGTACTTATTGATTTAAATAAATTCAAAACTGACAATTTTTATGAAAAAAATAGAGGCAATCGTTCCTGCCGGAACAAAAGATGCAGTGATTGCTGCAATCAAAAAAGTTGGTGTTGGCGGTGTAACTGTTCATCAAGTTCAGGGACAAGGTGCACAAGATCCTCCTTTAGTTGGACAATACTTCAGTAGAGAGATGATCATTTGTGCTGTAGATGATCCTAAATTAGATGAGGTGCTAAATGCAATTGCAAATGTTGCTTGCACTGGAACTAAAGGTGATGGTAAAGTCTTTGTAACAAATATTGAAGATGCACTAGATCTCTGCACTAAAAAACGTGGAACAATGGATATCTAACTTAAGATTCTCTGTGGTTCTAATTTCTTTCTGAAATTTATTGCAAATAATGTTACTCCAATCCCTATTATACAAAACACTAGATATGGTGATTCATTTCCAAATGATTGTGTAATTGGTCCACCAATAGTTGGTCCTATTGCCCAACCCATACCAAAAACTGTTTCATATGCCCCAATAATTTTTCCTGAAATTCCTTTTCGTGTCTTACTCAAAATTATCTCCAAAGTTAATGGGAAGAAAATACTAAATCCAAATCCCATTAGAACTAAAGCTATTCCGAAACTGAATATTGAATCCGCAACCACTGATATGGCTAATCCTATTGAGACGGCCGTAGTTCCAGCAATCAAAGTTTGACTTGTTTTTCTAGCAAGCTTTCCTGCTAATGCTAAAGTTACAACTCGTGAAATTCCAAAAATAAAATACAATAACAAAATGTCTGATGCAGACATTCCACTGTCATTAAGAAATGCTGGATATATTGTTAGGATTATCCCAAAGGATGAAGTACAGAAAACCAACAATACTATCACTTCAGGAAATCTCTTCATTTCCTTAATTGATGAAAATGAAAATTTTTCGTGATGCTTTTTTACACTTTTTCTTGAGGCTAAAAGTGAAGTAATTATTGCAGCTGCGAGAATAAATGCTGCAATTTGGAACAAAATCCTGTATGTGATGTCTACTCCTAATAATACAGAACCAAGTAATGGTCCTATCATGAATCCACTAACGAAAAACATTGTAAACATTGAGATGTTTTTTACTCTATTTTTCTCAGAACTTTCATTTGAAATAATTGATTCACAAGGTGGCCAGAAAAATGCATGAGCCACACCTGTCATTATTCTAAATCCCATAATCTCTGGAACTGACTGTGCAATTGATAGAAGATAAATTGATGCAGAATTTATTGCAGCACCTACTGCAAGCAAATATCCATTGTTAACTCTATCAAGAAGAATTCCTACAAAAAGTGGAATAAACATGTAGGGAACAAAATTCGTTAATCCAATTAATCCTAGTTCAGAATAAGTTGCACCGATAACATTTTTTGCAAATACTGGTAGAATTGGTCCGTGTAATCCATATGATATCCCTATGATTAAACCAGTGATGTTGACTAGTATCAGAACTTTATTCATTTGTAAGCTGCAACCATTATTGCACCGCCCATAAGATCTTTCTCGAACTCTATTTTTGAGAATTTTTCTAGGATCAACTCTTCTAGCTTTTTATTTTTAGGCCATCTTTGGTATGTGCCATATAACGTACCGAATTTTAGTCCTAGTCTTCCTCCTGCTGCAAATGCCAGAATCGGTAGAATACATCTTAGATAAAACGAAACACCTACTCTGAAAATTACTTCATCTGGTTTTCCCAAATCTACTATTACAAATCTTCCATCTTTTTTCAACACTCTATGAATTTCAGATATTGCAATTCTCAAATTGATTGCATCCCTCAAAGAATAACCGCACAATACTGCATCAAATTCTTCATCCTTGAATGGAATGTGCTCAAAAACACCGTTTGCCATATCTGGTGATTTTTCAAAAAATGTACCTGTGTTTTTTAACATTGGTACAAGCGGATCATATAGTGTAATTGAAATCTTACCATCAGTTAGATTCATTGCAGTTTTTGACATATTTCCAAAACCCGAACCCGCATCTAAAATTTTATTTCCTGGGAATACTCTATTTGTGATTCCGCGAACTCTGTGCTCTTTGTCTTTACCTAATGAAATGATTGAATTGACTTTGTCATAAATTGGAATAATCTCTCGAAGTACATCCATTACTTCTCCCCAATAACTTCCTAAACCCATATCTATCGTTTCAGTATGCTAGTTTGAATATATTTCCAATCAAAGGTTCTATTATGCTGCAAACTTTGATGCGTTTTTAGAATAATTTTGTAAATCTAACTCTGAAACTTTCTCAAACACTTTGGCTGAGGTTGTAATTTTTGCCATCTTTATGTTATTTACGCCGTCTTTTGCTTCTGCTTTTAGATTAATTGATGCAATAGCCAATGCTGCTGCATCATCCAAACTCAAATCCTCTTTGTAATGTTTTTCTAAAAATGCATTTACATCATCAGCACCTGCACCAATTGCAACTGCTGAAAATTGGACATATGTTCCACTAGGATCTGTGACATAGATTGATTCTCCTTTTTGATCAATTCCTGCAATTATCATAGAAACACCATTTGGACGTACTCCACCATATTGTGTAAATTGATGAGCTTGATCTGCTAGATGTTTTGCAACTGTTCCAACTTCCACAGATTCATCATATGTCATTCTATTTCCTTGTGAGAAAAATCGTGCGCCATCAACTTGAACACGTGCATCTGGAATGTACCCTGCTGCTGCAACTCCTATGTGATAATCTACTTGGAATATTTTTTGAGTAATATTTTTAGTTTGTAAAGTTCGAGGTTTTTCTTCAACTGCCATGATGACCCCTTCTTTACTGCTAATGCCGATAGCTAAAGTTCCTCTTTTTACTGTCTCAATGGCGTATTCAACTTGGTATATTCTACCATCTGGTGAATACATGGTAGGTGTCATATCGTAACCGCGTGATGCCATCATATCATCTCGAGCCATTCTCAGTCAATTTAAGGGTAATTGTCTTGCCTGAATATGGATGAAATATGGAAATAGGGTTTTAAACAAAATTGACTTAGTTAATTCAAGAAATATGGTCAATCAACTCTTAGAATTCAAAGAAATTATTAGATCAAAACAAATTACAGAACAAAGAAAAACCGACAAACAAACTAGAAAACTCCTACTTTACTTGTTCACAAGTACAAGAGGTGGATTTACTCGACTACGAATAATTATTGATCTTCTGGAGAAACCATACAATACACACCAACTGGCAAAGAAACTAGACCTTGACTACAAAGCAGTCCAACATCATATGAAAGTCTTAGAAAAAAATAATATGGTTTCAAAGATTGGAGAAAAATACGGTGCAATTTTTCATCTATCTAATTTTCTTGAAATGAATCTAGGTGCACTAGATGAAGCAATTGACAAATTAGATAGAAAGATGAATCACATCAAAGTCTATTTGTGATTGTCTTTCCAATTATCCGATCTGAAATTTTGAACTAAACTTAATATAATATGAACAGATTTCAAAAGCATCTTGATTAAAAACGATCCTTTTGCTAATGCAACAAAACAAGTTAATGATGCTTGTGATATAATTGGAATTACAGATAAAGGAATTCGTGAATATTTGGCAATGCCAAATAAAGTTTTGAGAGTTAAAATTCCAGTGAAAATGGATAATGGTAAAATTAGAATTTTTACCGGATTTAGAAGTCAACATAATAATGACAGAGGTCCATACAAAGGTGGTATTCGTTACTTTAATCCTGAAGGTGGTGTAGAGTACATGGAACGTGAAGTCATGGCACTTTCGTCATGGATGACTTGGAAATGTGCAATTGTTGATATTCCACTCGGTGGTGGTAAAGGTGGTATCTATGTTAATCCAAAAACTGAAAAACTCAGTGAAGGTGAGCTAGAGAGACTTACTAGAGGATTTGCATTTAAAATTAATGAAATCATTGGTCCTGGAAAAGATATTCCTGCACCTGATGTATACACGACAGGAAAAGAAATGACGCAAATCATGGATACATTTAACAAATTAAATGGCAACATATCTACACCTGGTGTAATTACAGGAAAACCAATCTCGATGGGAGGTTCACTTGCAAGAAATGTTGCAACTGGTTTAGGTGCAGCATATTGTGTAAGAGAAGCTGCTAAAGCATTAAAAATTAATCTTAAAACTGCCAAAGTCGTTTTACAAGGATTTGGAAATGCATCTACTTTTGCAGGTATCTATTTGGAAAAGATGGGTGCCAAAGTTATAGGTGCCAGTGATTCCAAGGGTTCTATTTTGTTTGAAAAAGGAGCTCCAGTTAGTAAACTAATGGAGTATAAGAAAAAAACTGGATCTGTAGTTGGATTTCCTGGAAGCAAAAAAGTCTCAACTGAAGAATTACTTACTGCCAAATGTGATGTTCTAGTTCCTGGCGCATTGGAGAACCAAATCGATGCAAAGATTGCAAAGAATCTCAAATGTAAAATTATTGCAGAAGCTGCAAATGGTCCAACATTACCTGAGGCTGATCCAATCATTGAACAAAAGAAAATTCTAGTAATCCCTGATATTTTGGCAAACTCTGGCGGTGTATGTATTTCATACTTAGAATGGGTTCAAAACAACATGGGTTACTATTGGACCTTTGATGAAGTTGCAAATAAAATGGAAGCAAACATCACAAAAGGATTCAAAGATGCATACACACTCTCTAAAAAACACAAAGTTGACATGAGAAAAGCAACTATGGTTCTAGCCGTTGAAAGAGTTCTAGAAGCCTTTAATCAAAAAGGCATTTGGCCATAATCTTAGGCCAAGTAAGATTCGTAACTTACTAATTGTTCAATAAACATTATTTTCCCTTTTGTTATGATGCGTAATTTTCTTTTAAAAGTAAGATCCACTTTTGTCCTTCTTTGTAATAACTGGATTGTTTTTCCAGTTAACGTTCTGCCTTTTTTGTCTCTATCAAAAAGGATTACCACTCTCTCATACTTTGCAACAGAATCTGCAAAATTAACCATGCCCGTAAATCTATGAAATTCTAAAACTTTCCCACTATAGCCAAGTTTTCTTAAAGCATTAGAATCTCGTTTTCCTTCAACTATCACAACACTGTTTTCTAAAATGTTTAATTGAAAAATAAAATCTTTCAATTCTAGAATCTCTTCTTCAGATACTAACACACCATGTGTTTCATTTTGACATATTAAAACAGAGCATATTTTTACTTCTAGAGATCTTACTATGTAAGATGAAAACAGAATTAGAAATAGCTGAATATAGAAAAGTAATAGAAGAAAGACTAGTAAAAACTGAATCCATGGATGCCATGAAATACTATCAAGGAGTACTCCGATGTCTTGAGTGGGTAGTTACAGGACTAGACGTTTAGAAAAATGTCAAATGTATTACTTGTACAGAATACGAGAATAGAGGGTTCTGGATACTTGGGTGAACTTTTACAAAATGATGGATTTGAAATCACGTCAGTAAACGCAAAACATGAAAAACTTCCAGACAGAGATTTTTCTCTAATCGTAATTTTAGGTGCGCCTGAAAGTGCAAATGATGATTTAGAATATCTAAACGCTGAACAACAATTAATCGAAAATTCTGTGGAAAAAAATATTCCTGTACTTGGAATTTGTTTAGGTTCACAATTAATTGCTAAAACATTTGGTGCCAAAGTGTATGGCGGACCAAAAAAGGAAATTGGTTTTTACCATGATTTGAAAATTAATAGTGAATCTCCTCTTTTCAATGGATTCAAAAATCCATTCACTGTATTTCATTGGCATGGTGATACCTTTGATTTACCTAAAGGCTCCATTAGATTGGCCTCATCTGAGAATTATGAAAACCAGGCATTTCAATACAAGAGTGCAGTAGGCCTACAATTTCATTTGGAGGTAAATGAGGAGATGGTGAATTTATGGCTTGATAATACAGAAGAAAAATTACAAAAAATACCTTACATCGATCCACAAAAAATTCGCTCCGAAATAATTGAAAATATTTCAATTGTGAAATCAAATATGAATATTTTTTACAACAATTTCAAATTATCATTTGACCTTTGACCAAAGTTTAATATACTTAATTCTAATTTTATCGATCGAATGGTAACTGTTGTTAAGAAAATTTTTGAAGACACTATTCAAACAAATCACAAAGTTATCACTGAAGAATTATCAAAAAATATTCTCAAAACTTATGGCATTAAAGTTCCACCTTACACATTAGCAACATCTGCTGAAGAAGCAGCAAAACAAGCAAAGAAAATTGGTTTCCCTCTTGTGATGAAAGTAGTATCGCCACAAATTTTACACAAGACTGATGTCGGTGGTGTTAAAGTTGGATTAGAAAATGTAGTCGATGTTAAAAAAACATTCACTGACATGTAC
>JABMOR010000044.1 GCA_013203245.1 Candidatus Nitrosopumilus sp. | reverse complement strand
TTCTAACTAAGAAGCGTTCTTAGATTTATAAAATTTACAATTATTTTTAATTTTACATACTGTACACATTGGTGAAATTGGCTTGCAAATATTTTGCCCATACATTACAAAAGTATCATTAATATCAATCCAGTATTTTTTTGGTATTTTTTTCATTAATTCTTGTTCTGTATCTTCTGGATTTTTTGTATCAACTAGTCCCAGTCTATTTGAAATTCTATGAACATGAATGTCAACTGGAATTGCTGGTTTTTCAAATGCATACACTAGAACGCAATTTGCAGTTTTTCTTCCTACACCTGGCAATTGTATCAAAGTATCCAAGTCCTCTGGAACTTTATCTTTGTATTTTGTATGAATTATCTGTGCAACTTCAATAATTCTTTTAGATTTTACATGAAAGAATCCAATTGATTTTATTATTTTTTCTATGTCTTTAATTTTTGCAGCAGCTAATTCTTTGGGATTTTTGTACTTTGAGAATAGTTCCTTGACTGCTTTTGTTGTAGCTTCATCTTTAGTTCTTGCAGATAATATTGTGCCAATTAAAATACTAAATGGACCAGTTTCTGCATCATGAAGATCCCTTAGTGCTGTAATTCTTGGAGGTTTTACTGCATTCATTGTATTTGTCATTCCAGAAAGTATTCTTTTCATTTCCAACTGAAAAACTACGTACAAGTATTATAACTGTAATAACAAAATAATTCTGTTGGAATTAACTAAAGAAGAAGAATCTGCACTAAAAGGTGAACACGGAGAAATTCAGCAAATGGCATATAGGATTCTTGTTGCAACAGGTGAGGCAACTGATGCTGAGAAACTAGTTCCAATAGAATGGGCTCATCTTTCAGGTGTAAATTATAATACCATTGGTGATGCAGGTGAAGAATTTCTATCAGGAATTAGTAAACATGCAAGAGTCAAAGTAAAAACAACCCTAAATCCAATGGGATTTGATATTGACAATGTATCAAAGTATGGATTAGATGAAAATTTTATCTCAAAACAACTATCAATTAGAAATTCATATGAGACAATGGGGGTTATTCCTTCATTTTCATGCATTCCTTATGAAATATTTGATATTCCAAAAGATGGAACACAAGTTGCATTTGCTGAAAGTAATGCTGCAATTCATGCAAACTCGTATGACAATTTAAAAACAAACAAAGAAAGTGCATTTAGTGCACTTGCAAGTGCAATTGTTGGAAAAAGTCCAAACTCTTCCCTAAGAAAAGAAGACGATCCAAACATTACAATTCGAATGAAAGTGAAAAATCCAAATGAATTGACATATGGAATGTTGGGATTTTTTGCAGGAAAAGTTGGAGATACATCTGTAAATATTTCTGGACTAGAAGAGATGGATAAAAGACAAACCAAAGCAATGTGTGGAGGAATGGGAACATCAGGAACTTGTGCCAAGTTTATCTTCGGAGAAGGTAATTCTGATTGTGAAAAAATTGATTTTGATGAAAAAGAAATGCAAAATGTTCATGATGAACTCAACACTGCAGAAAAAGGTGACATCATTACACTTGGGAGTCCTCAATTGGGATTAGATGAAATTTCTGATCTTACTGGCAAACTAAAGGGTCGTTCTTTTCAAAAAAGATGTATGGTGTTTATGCCTCGTACCGTAAAGGAACAATCAACAAAAATTGGATATACTGCTGAACTGGAACGTGCAGGTTGTGAAATTCTTTCTGATTGTTGTACATGCTTGTCTCCATTAATTAGTAAAGAAAGCGTTGATGCAGTTACTACTAATAGTATCAAAGGTGCATTTTATCTTAAAAATTCTAATGGTGTTGGTGTTAATCTAAAACCATTATTACAAATAGTTGAAGATGAGACAAGATGAAAAAAATTCTAGTTTCAGGAAAAGTGGAAGGAATTGTTTTAAAATCTGAGAAACCAATTAATTTTTTAGGTACAGTTGATAAAAAAACTGGAATTATTAGTGATGAAAATCATGATTTGTATCAAAAATCACTCAAAGATATCGTTCTTGTTTTCCCATCCGGCGTAGGAAGTAGTGTTGGTGCATATACCATTTATTCAATAAAATCAAACCAAGCAGCACCTCTTGCAATGATTTGTAAAAAAGTTGATCTTACAGTAGCTACTGGATGTGCACTGGCAAATATTCCATTAATTACAATTAGTGATGAAGAATTCTCTTCAATTAAAAATGGAATGAAAATTTCTTTTGATACTGAATTTAATCAAATTCATTATCAATAATATTTTTTTGGTGAGAATCTCCAATACCCACTTCTACTATCTGAGTTGTACCAGCTGGTATTGCACGTACAAATTCATCTATGTGTATTTTTCTTGTAACATCTTCAAACATTTTAGAAAATTCTAATTTTATTTTTTTAGCAGCTTCTGCCATACCTACTCCATTTGGTTCAATTATTGCATAGCATAGAGAATTTTTTTTAATTGGCTCTGGAGGACCACAGGTTAACACATAATCATCATTAATTGGCATAATTCCAACAGCTAGTCGAAGTGTCTCTGATTTGATAAAATTTCTTTGTCCTTCTATGGTGAATGAGCCCTTTGGAAGAAATTCCCCGCTTGGTGCTGATTTTTTTACTTGCTCAGGATGAATCCAAAAAGCACTTACACCATACAACCCTTCTCTCCAGGCTCTACTAAAACAAACAGTCGCATGTGCAATTTCATTCATACTTCTATCAGGTGCATTTTCAGCATCTTTAATGATAAAAAATGGTGAACCGAAAATATCTCCATGAAATATTTTGTCATTTTTTTCTAAATGTTTTCTAACTATAGCAGAATTTGATGCAGCGTCTCTTCCGCCGATTGCAAGATATCCGTCAGATGTAAAGAACCATCTGTATCTTTCATACCAGTTTTTCTTTCTGATTTCTGTAACTACAATTAGATCTTTTTCTGCCTCTGTTTTACTTTGGAATTTTTCTAGCTTTTTCTCTGTTTTCTCTTTAATTGATTGAATAGATGCGATTGCACCTGATTGTTTTTTTGCTTCATTAAATAATGCTGAAGCAATTGATTGAAGAGGAGATTTTATATTTATTTTTATTTTTTCATCTTGGATTACCATTAATGATATTCCTTTTTCACTGATTAATTTTGCATTATTCTTTGCTAAAATTTCTTGGGCAGAGTTTTCATCAATTGATCCTATTCCTTTTGATACCATTTCAAAAAGAGAATTTGCAACATTTGTTATATTTTTTGATCTTTCTTTTACGGTTTCAATAGCTTTTTCTTGCTCAGAGATTTGTGTTTGTAAATCTTTGATTTTTTTGTCTGAACCACTTGATTGTACTGATTTTCCTTTTTTAATAATATTTTCAGTAAATATGGTATCTAATCCTTGGATGAAACTATTTACATCTGTTATCTCTCCTTCTAGTTTTCCTAATTTTAGAGGAAGAACCTCAATTTTTTCATTTCTAACTATTACAGCTTCATGATTTCCTGATATCACATCTGAAACAATTTTTTTTATCGTCTCAAAAATTTTCTTTATTTCATCACCTGTTAATAAATTTCCAATTCGTTTTCCATCAATTTCTGCAATTTCAAAAACTCCTTCAACATACTTTTTTGGTAAACCCAAAGTCCTCCCAAACCATTTTGCAGCAACTAAATCTGTTGTTTTAAGTTCATCAAAATCTGATTCTTTCAAATTAAAAATATCTAGTCCACTGCTTGGTGGTTGAGCATATTCTAATCCTACACTTAGTTTCCTGTGTCTCACATCTATTGAATGCTGTAATGCAAGAATTTTCATCTCATTATTACAAAGTAAAATATTACCATCTCCAAAGAATTCACCTACCAAAACAAATTCTTTTCCAAATCCTTCAAAAGTAAAATATGCAATTCTTTCTGCACCAATTTGTTCTATTTTTTTTAACTTTAATCTAAGTAGATCACTTCGTAATCTTTTGAGTAATCTATTAGGTTCCATTTGAGTTATTTTTACTGTAGTTAACCAAACACCTGATGTTGAAATCATCATGAATAGATCGCTTTTTTCTGTATGATGAAGTTTGAAGAGAATGCTATCTTTTGTAATTCCATAAATATTGCTGATATAGTATCCTTGAACTTGTTCTGTAATTGTATCAACTAAATATCGTAATTCTATCCCTGCTAGAGCCATAACTAACCTAGTTTCTTGTCTAAAATTATACTCTTGCTTTGATATCCTCAAACTTTGACCAAAGATATTAAACATGGTCTGCTTGAGTCACGCTAGAAATTTACCTTGGCAAAATTCAAAAAGAAAATATCTGAACCTACGATTGATCCTAATAATTCTAAAAAGGATTCTGTAGAAGAAATTTCAACACCTACTCCAGAAATAGAAAATTCTGAACCTATTTCAGATAATCCTTCAGGTGAACCACCAGTAAGTGTTGCTGAGAAAAGTGAAAAAGATAAGAAATTAAATACATTATTTTGGATGCGTATTGCTTTGGCTATAATTGCAGGAACTGCAGCAACTTTCCTCTTTGAAGGTTTTGAGGGTGAAGATAGAAGATGGGCATCAATTGGATTTATGATTGTAATATTTTTTGCAAGTGTAATAGTTGCCAAAGGAATGAAAATGCAATTACCATCATCTGATAGAAAAAAAGTTGTCACACAAGCTATTGGTAGCTATGTTTTCCTATACTTGTTTTCATGGATTGTAAGTTATACATTGACTCATTTAGGAAGTACCACTAATGCAATTAACATCTAATTTAGATATTAAAAAGTGGTAATAGTAAATGTGGAATTTTAAAACACCGGGCATTCCTGATGAAGAGTTTGAGAGAGCAGAAAAAGTTCCTATAACAAAAGAAGAAGTAAGAGTAATTCAAATTAGTAAAGCCCGATTAAAACCAGGACAGATTGTTTATGATATTGGATGTGGGAGTGGTTCTATCTCTATTGAAGCTGCATTACAAATAGAATCAACAGGTAAAGTATTGGCAGTTGATTATGATGAAAATGCTATAGAATTAACAAAAAAGAATATTGAAAAATTTGGTTTATCAAATATTTCAGTAATTCATGGCAATGCCAAAGAAAAAATTTTAGAACTTGAAAAAGCTGATACAATTTTCATTGGTGGAACAGGTGGAGATACTAGAGAAATAGTTGAACTCTCTGAAAATAAATTAAAATCTGGAGGTAGAATCGTAATAGGAACAATCCTAATTGAGACATTGTACTCTGTATTACAAGTATTAGAGAAATTGCAGTTTGAATCAGTTGATATTACTCAAGTTACCATATCTAAGAGCAGAAAAACTAACACTGGAACCATGATGCTTGCAAGAAATCCTGTGACTATCATATCTGCTACTAGAATCTAATCTAGATTTTTAATTAGGAAGAAAACCCTATTTTTCATGCCTGGTTTAATTGGAA
>JABMOR010000043.1 GCA_013203245.1 Candidatus Nitrosopumilus sp. | reverse complement strand
TCAATTGATACTATACGTACAGATTTTACTGGAACTACACCGCCCTGATAAATTCTAAAACCATACTTTTGTTCTGCAGTTCCTCTATCGTAGTAATTAATTGATACTGGATAGTTCTCTGATACCATCTGGTTTGCAGCATCCTCAATTCTCTTTACTTCATCATCAGTTAATGATGAATGATGTGTAATGTCTAGTCTAGCATGATCATAGTCTTTGAATGCAGAGTGCTGCCAAATCCATGAACCCAAAATTTTACGAGATGATGCGTTGATAATGTGAGTGCTGGTGTGGTTTTTTGTAATGTCTGCTCTTCTTTTTTCATCGACTTTACATTGTACAGTGTCACCCTCTTTTGGCATTCCACCCTTTAGCTTGTGAACAATAATGTGTGCATGTTTATCCACATCAATCACTTCAAATCCTGCAATACTACCATGGTCTGGTTCTTGTCCTCCACCTCTTGCGTAAAATGATGTTCTATCAAGTACTACCATATCATCAAAGACTTTGATTACTTTGGCATCAAAGTCCATTGGGTCATCTTTGTAAAATAGAGTCTCAGTTTCAGGTAACTCTTCTAGTGGAAGTTCTGTAATTACCTTTTTCTTTTCAGACTGGTGCAAATCAGATAATTTTGAATAAAATGATGATGGAATTTCACTAATTGCATCTACTTCTTTGAGATATTCTGGTGTAATGCCGTCTGATTCGTACAGTGTGATGAGTTCATCTACTGTTGGTATACCTTTTTCACGAATCTTTTCTGCCTTTTTCTTCATGTGGACTTTGGAATCCTCATACCTTGCAGATTCTAGCTTGAGGATTGTCTTGACATCCTCTCTTTTCTCATCTAACTCTGGATACGTATCTTTGAGATAATCAATATGGGTATCAATCAAATCATCAATGTCTAATTTCAGATTCAATCTGTTAATTGTTCCATTAATTCTTCGCAACATCATTCTGAGATTATATCCTCCACCAACATTACTTGGCAGTGCACCATCAGTAATTGCAAAAATTAGAGTTCTCAAATGATCTGCAATTAGATACACTCCTTCAAGTGGTGTAATAATTTTCTCTAGCTGGGAATCTGTAATTCCTGCATTCTTTACTGCAAGACGTCTTACATCATTTAGATCATCGAAATGATCAATCTCTTTTGCAATTTCTGTGAAATACTTTTTCAACATTTCTGAATCAGAATCAATTCCAATTTTTTCAAATAACTTTCCATTAACTGGACCAAAACAGCAATCATATGCAGTTGGTGTTCCCATGGTAATCCATGCAAATCTCTCCAATCCTGCACCCATGTCTATGACTCTTTGGTCAAGTGTAGTGTGTTGTCCTAGTTCTCCTTGGAATTCAGTAAACACTGCATTTCCTAATTCCAATCCCCTGACAAAGTATTCTAGTGATGGGCCAAAAGAGCCGCCGCCTGCCCATACATCTTCTACAAATACGACTTCCTCTTTTTTCATTCCAAACTGATCAGTTAACAATCTAAAATCCAAATCCACACATTCATCCTTCCAATACCCTCCCAAATCTGGAACACTGTGCTGTCCAATCATACAGAAACTTGAAAAATGTCTGCCAGTTACTCCGACATTTTCTAAATCTTTGAAACGCAAGCAAGTTTGTGGAACCACTAGTGGATTTGCAGGAAACTCAAAGACTACTTTACTTCCCATCACTCTTTGAAAATCAACAACTGATGCAATTGTAAAAAACAAATCATCTCGCCATCTACAAACTACTGGATATCTAGAAACTGAAGTGTGATTATTTTTTACAAAAAACTCTTCAACTTGTTTCCATGCTTGTGTATAATCAAATCTCTTAGTTGTTGGAGGCTCACCAATGAAAGAATATGTGTCTGTTCCATCATCTGGACACAAATCTCTATCGGCATTTAGAGTCCAAAAGAATCTGCCACATTTGGTACATGCCTTTCTAACAAATCCTTGCTCTTGGAATAATTTGACATTATAGTATCTCTCAGGATCTGCTGAAAATTCTTTTAGAATCTCTTTTTTATCCAACGATGAGCCTGCTATTTTCCAATATTAAGAATTGTCGATTAATGATACATTAAATACACTATACGATGATATCTTTTCATGTTTGGCAAGAAACCTGTTCTGAAAGAAGGCACTCCGATTTTCTCAATTAAAAAAAATGGTGAATTCAATGATTTTATTTTTGGTATAGTCACTGGTGTTGATGGACGAAAAGTCGGCGTTAATGGAATTATTGTAAATCCAATAGGATTGAAAAATAAAATTGCTCAAGGAAAAACTGGAGAACGTTCTAAAGAAATTCTTGAACATCCAACTCCAGACAATGTAGTTTTGGCTTTAGTGTATAGAATTGAACATGAAAATTATGCTGAAGTATTAGATCTCGATGTTGATAAATGCGATATTCTTCCTCCAAAAATTTATGCAATGCTGGATAACTGGATTCGTGAATCAATACCTGAATTCATCAATGCTGTTTTGTCTTTAGCTCCTGGTTCTGAAAGAGATGAAGCAAAACGGGTTTTGAAGCATAGAATGGATACTTTGACTGATGCTACTTTGAAGAGAACACTATATGCTGTTTGTAGAAGTCTTAAAATCTTAAACTAGGTTTTTAATTTTTAGGCGTAACTTCTCAATAGTTTTATATTATGCCCTAAGAAAATCTCGATATAATGGAATATGTTTACGCTGCTTTACTTCTTCACAAACTAGACAAAGAAGTTAACGAGGCAAATATCTCATCAGTTGTCAAAGCATCTGGTGTTGACGTTAATGAAGCCCAAGTTAAATCACTAGTTGCAGCCTTAGCCGATGTTAACATCGATGAGGCAGTTAAAGCCGCCCCCGTAGCAGTTGCAGCAGCACCAGCCGCAGCAGCAGAAGGAGCCCCGGCAAAAGAAGAAAAGAAAGAAGAACCTAAAAACGAAGAAGCAGCCATGGAAGGATTGTCTTCCTTATTTGGCTAAGCAATTTTTTGTTTTCACAATTCACTTTTGATCTTTATTTTTATCAAATCTTAATTAGCCCTAGCTTAAAGTTTGCATAGAATGGTTGACTTTTCTTTTCCAATTGATGGTTTCATTAGCATTCTGGATTATCTCGGTACGATAGCTTTTGCAGTAACAGGTGCATCCAAAGCAATTGCACACAAGGCAGACATTTTTGGAATTATCGTACTGGCTACTGTAGTTGGAGTGGGAGGTGGAGTAACTCGTGATGTAATTTTTGGTAGATTCCCTACTGCTTTTTCAGACCCTATCTATGTTACCATAACTGTTATTGTTGGAATTGCAATGTTCTTTCTTTTCTCACGACTCAAAAAGAAAATGAATATTTGGCTAGTCTTTGATGCAGTCGGATTGGGTGTGTTTTCAATTTTGGGCGCATCAATTGCATATCAAATAGTTGGATTGAATTTTCTTCCAATGTTATTTGCAGGAATGATTACAGCCATTGGCGGTGGAATTCTAAGAGATATTTTTGTAAGAGAAATTCCTATAGTATTTGTAAAAGAAGTCTATGCTGTTGCATCAATAATTGGGATCGTGGTTTTTTATGTCGTTCTCTCATTTGGTGTCGATATACAAGCAGCATCAATTATTGGAATTGCTATAGCAACTGGCATAAGGTTACTTGCAATGAAGTACAAATGGAATTTACCAAAGGTTCGAGAATCTTTGGACTTAGATTGATAGAAAATTAAGCAAACCTGAGTACATTAAAACTTCAAAAATCTCTAAACCAATTACCACTAATATGATTAAGATTAGATTTCTAATATTGATAAATGATATTTATGAGATTTAAGCAGGTGTGTAATCTTTTGCTTGGGCTGCAACTGCTTTTGCCTGGGAATCTGCTTTTTGTAAAATTTGCTCTTTTGTATCGTCTGTCATAAATCCTGATTCAACAGATACAGAACGTGCAGATTGGTACGCTTTGCTGAGAATCTGTGAAACGTTCTCTGCAGTAACATACCCTGCCTCAATTGATAGTGATATTGCTTCTTGATGGAATTGAGTGAATGCATTTCTGATTTTCTCAACATCAATTATCATCTCTTCTTCAGTATATGCAACTCCTTCCTCTAATGCTGAATATAGTGAAATTCCTGCTTCTACTGGTTTGATATCTAATTTACCTAGAAGTGATGCTAATTTTTCATTAATTGCTGCTCCTTTTAGAACTGGAGTAGTATCTTTTGCAATCCAAATAGTTCCTTGATCAATTTTAGTTGGAATTCCTGCTTCTTTGAATTCTGTAAGCATTGGACCTGGTGCAATTCCTGTGTTCTTTGCAGGAACAACAATATCGAAACTTGCGACATCTCCACCTCTTGCTGCCATCATTATTTTGTTTTTAGCAAGAAGAACGTTTAGCTTGAATGGTGACATGTTTGTAAATAGAAACATGCATTGTCCTGTTAGTTTGTCTGCAATGTCTTTGACTCCTGGTACGTCTAATTTCTCAAATGCTTTCTTTGCAACTTTATCTTTAATGCTGAAAAATAATACCTCTCCTGAAAGTGTTTTTCTTAATGGAAGAATTTGAGTAGACCTAACTTTTTTCATTTTAATTACAGCTAGAACTTTGTATTTTTTTGGTAGTTCTTGTAATTGCTGATACATTTGGGCTTTTCGTTTAGGATAATCTGTTCTATTCTCATGCATATTTCTTCTTGACCTCTTGTGCTTGTTTTATTGGCTTGCCCATTGTAGTTTTAATTAAAATTTTTCTCATATTTTTCTCGCCATTTGGTAATTTCTTTTCAATTGCACTTAGAACTGTGTGTGCGTTAATTGCTAAATCTCCATCCTCCATTGATATATCTCCAATTTTAGATGAGATTGATAATGATGCTCTTGATCTTACTTTGATACATGATCTAAATCTTTCTAAAAATGCTTCAATAGATGCATCAAACGGAACTGGTGTTGGCATCTTTCCTCTTGGACCTAAAAGCTGACCCAAAGTTTTACCAACAGCTGGCATAATTTTTGTATCTGCTAAAAAGAAATCATGTTTGTTAATGAATTTTCTAGACGCTCTTTTGTCTTTTCCAAATTTCTCTAATTCTTCTGAACCGATAACTGTATCTGCCTTTGCTTCTTTTGCTTTTTGGTTCATATCTCCTGTGGCAATTATACAAACAATTGCTGGAGAACTTGTCTTTGGAAGTTGAACAACTTCGTTAATTGCAAATCCTTTCTTTACATCGATATCTTTGAAAGTAATGATCAATTCTACAGATTGTTTGAATTTTCTCTCTTTTGTTGCAGCTTTTGCTTGTTTTACCATTTCAATAAGCTGAGCATCTGAAATCATTACGAAACATTTTCTAGAAAACCTACTTAAAATCGTTTAGAGATTGGGTTTTTTGCTAATCATTTATTCTAAAAAATTACATATTTTTACTAAAATTATTACAATTAAGGTGGAAATTATGCTGAAAACCTACATATATTAAATCAGAAGCATATTTTTTGAACACGTTGCATCGATTTGATGAATTAGATATGAAATTACTTTATGAATTGACTGCAGATGGCTCAATTTCCGTTCCTATACTATCAAAAAAACTCGGAATCAATGCTTCTGTTCTTTACAGTAGAATTAAGAGATTGATGAAGAAAAAACTCATTAAAAAATTCACTATTGAAATTGATGATTCACTCTTAGGAATAGGAGTAAAAGCATCTGTTGGAATAAACAGAGATCCAAAGTTTAAGGATACAATTCAAAAACAATTCATGGAAACTGCAGAAATTGTATCTATCTCAGAAATAACTGGTAGATTCGATATCATGATTAGTGTTTATGCTAAGAATCTTGAGGATCTCCACACTATAGTAATTGAAAAAATTGGAAAAATTGAAGGTATTCAAAATACTGAAACCTTTGTAGAATTGCAAAAAACCGATAAAGATCCTGTGTATCTAATTCAATAATTATTGAAATATCAAACAAAATTGAATATTATTTAAAATTAGTTTTAAAAATTTTAATTATTGGAATTTTGCATCCCATTTGCCTTCAGTTACTTCGGCAGTAATTTCTTTTGGTGTCTTTCCTTCCACCTTGATTCCTAATGCTAGACAAGTTCCAATGATTGTCTTTGAGACTGATTTTAGTGAGGATGCATATGATTTGTCAATCTTTGTGTTTGCGACTTTAACAATTGAATCCATAGTTACATCTCCTACCCATTCAGTACCTGATGTTCCTGAACCTTTTTGGAGTCCTGCTTCTTTTAGGATGAGGGCAGCAGCTGAAGGAATTCCAATTTCAATTTCATATTTTTTTGTTTCCGTATCAACAGTTACTGTTACAGGAACTTTCATTCCTTCAAAATCTGTTGTTTTTTCATTAATTGCCTTAATGACTTCCATAATGTTAACTCCTAGAGGGCCTAATGCTGGACCTAATGGTGGACCTGCTGATGCTCCTCCTCCTGTTACAAGTGCTGATACTTTTTGTTCTCCCATGTTAAATCAAACTCAAATTCAAAATTTAATCCTTCCTAAGCTCCAATTGATAGCTTTAGGTAGTTTGCGTCTACTGTGACTGGTAATTGATATGATGCATCTAGTAAAACAACTGTTGCCTCTTCTTTGTCTACGTCAATTCTGGTAATTGTCGCTTTCATTCCTTTGAATGGGCCACCTGTAATTTCTACTATATTATCTACTGTTAATTGTGAAACTGTTGATTTCTTGATTAGGTATCCTTCAATATCTTTGAATTCTAATTCTCCTCTTAATTGACCTCGAATATGTCTGACTCCTTCAACTGCTAGATATGCGTCACTAGGATTGATTGCCTCAACTACTACGTATCCTTTCAAATCACTTACCCAAAACACTGATTGAATATTGATTTTATTTGCATTAGCTTTTGCTTCTAATAATCTCATGACAACTTTTTCTTGTCCTCCAGTTGTTCTAATTGCAAACAAGTGTGATTTTATTTCTTCAGACATTATTTATTCCCAAATGTAAGTACCGAAAAGACAAACTGAATTGTAAAACCAATAGCTCCCACTCCTGCTATTCCTAACAAAACGAGTCTAAGGTGTTGTTGATACTCATCCTTGTCTGGCTTTTTAGCCATTTTCATAGTGTTGGCCATGTTTTTCAAAGTCTGCCTAGGGTTCATTGCTGGAAATTAATAAGGTGTCCTTATATTCCTTATCTCATGGAGTTACTGGTTGCGTATCAAGATGACCCTGCTGGTCACAATATGGCAAAATTTCTTTCTAAAGACATGACACAAGATGGTGATATTTTTCGCGGAAAATATTATGATCTTGTAATTATTCCAACACCTGCCATTTCTGCTGATTGGTTAGAAGAAAAATATGATTATGATGGATTTATTTTTCTCTCAAAACATGCTGCAGAGTCTGGGGTTTTAGCTTTAACATGTCATAGTACTGGAAATTTTTCTACTGCAAAATTTGGTGGAAATGATAAACAAGTAGCAATTCCAAAACCTGATTTTCAAAAAGTATATCTTCAAACTTTAAAGAAAAATGAATCAAAATTTTCAGATTTCCAAATTACTATAGAGGCAACACATCACGGGCCTACTGCCCTAACAAAACCCTCGATATTTGTAGAAATTGGTACTACTGAAAAACAATGGACAGATGAGTCTCTGTGTAATTCTGTTGCAGAGTTGGTTCACAAAGTAATGTCTGAACCAATTAAAGAATATCCTGTAGCGATTTGTTTTGGTGGAACTCATTATCCTTTAAAATTTACAAATGAATTGTTGGATGGAAAATATGCTCTTGGCACAGTTATTCCAAAACATGCATTAGATGAACTCGATGAAAAATTATTTTCTCATATTCTGATGCAAAATAGTATGGCAAAAGATGCTCTTTTAGATTGGCGTGGATTGGGATCTAACAAACAAAAAGTACTTGATCTTCTCAAATCTACTGACCTTGAGGTTATCAAAGTATGAATCTTCGACAAAAGATTTACAAAAAATTACTTGAAGTTCCTAAAGGACAAATTACAACTTATGGCGAATTAGCAAAATCTGTGGGACTGAAAAATGGCCAACGTGCAGTTGGAAAAATAATGAACAAAAATCCTTACCCTATGATTATTCCTTGTCATAGAGTTGTAATGTCTACTGGAAAAGTTGGTGGATATGCCTATGGAGAACATGTTAAAACTAAGATGCTGGATGATGAAGGAATTAAAATTCAGAATGGTAAAATTGTAGATTTAGAAAATATACTTTATAGATTCTAATCTTTTCGTTTTTCTATAATTTCATCCATCAAGAGTCTAAGGTGTGCTTTGTTTCTAACAGTATTTCCACCTACCTTCTTGTAGAGAATCCAAAATTCTGGATTAGTCAAATCTTTTCTGTCTTTTGCAATTTTCAATAATCTTCTCAATGCTCTAACGTGTGCAACATAGACTTCTTTCTTGCCTACTCTTGCACCTTTTCTACCTTGTTTCTTACCTTGAGTTGTACCTCTTTTATTTCGCTGGTCTTTCTTTTCCTGTGCTCTTCCTCTTGATGTGCCAGTAAATGGTTTAATTTTGATTGTGTTTGCTGTGATTAGACTTCTAATGTTTTGTCTTGTAATTGCATCTGCAATATCATCTAGATGGTCTGTATCGAATCTGATTCTATGAACTCCAACACCAGTAACTCTGGCTGCGAGTCTTTTTTTAGCTTTAAGATTTACTACCAATTGCACTCACTCTTGCGTTAAATATTTTAAATTTCTGTTCAATTGCTTTAACTATGATTTCTTTTCTCTTTTTAGTACCAACACTATGGCCAAATCTAACGCCATCTGTTTTTGGATCTAATTTTAGTAAATCGTTCAAGTTGAAAACTAGGTTATCTGTAAATCCTGAAGGATGTAATCCTCGTGCTTCTTTTGGTCCACCATATCCAACTTTAACAAGACCTGGACGACCTCTGCCTTTTTGTTTTCTTTGATGGTGATCAATACCTTTTGGTTTTCTCCAATTAGTTTGAAGTCTAACGTAACGCCAACTTTCTGGTCTAATGAAATCTGGTTTGTTTCCTTTGACCTCTTCTCTCTTTGCAAGTAGTTCCTTGTTGATCATTACCAAACTGAGTCTTGAATTTTAGAATAAATACGTTCCTAGATGAAAAAAAAATTCTCTATAAGAAAAAGATAATAAGGAAACTCAAGGCGGATCGAATACCTATGAATATGCCTGGGATTGCTAAAATCATTTTTGGGGGCGTAATTTTCTGACTCAAATCACAGGTACTGCCACAACTGAAAAGTTTGCATCACAGATCGAGGCTTTTGGAATCAAACCATCAAAAATCCACAGAAATCTTGGCGTAGATGATATGGTCCGCATTGCAGTTGAGAGAAAAGAAGGTGTAGTCAATTCTACAGGCTCCCTTTCAGTCAATACTGGAAAATATACTGGACGTTCACCTGATGACCGCTTTATCGTATATGATGATATAACACGCGATACTATTGATTGGGGTTCAATTAACCATCAATTCCCAAGTGATAAATTTGAAAAACTTTTGGAAAAAATGAAGACCTTTGTTGATGATAAGGAACTCTTTGTCTTTGATGGATTTGTAGGAGCAGACCCTGAAAACCGTTTACCTATTAGAGTAATCAATGATCATGTTTGGCAAAATATGTTTTCTAGTAATTTGTTTATCAGACCTACAAATGATGAATTAGAAAAACATGAACCTGAATTTACTATTTTATGTATTAATGACTTTGTGGCAGATCCTGCAATTGACGGCACTAGAACTGATGTCTTTATCCTAATTGATTTGACTAGAAAAATTGTTTTGATTGGAGGAACAGAATATGCTGGTGAGATGAAAAAATCAATGTTTGGTGTAATGAATTTTCTTTTACCGGGACGTGGTATTTTCCCAATGCATTGTTCTGCAAATATTGGTGAAAAAGGAGATACTGTATTGTTCTTCGGATTATCTGGTACTGGTAAGACTACTCTTTCTGCAGATCCTAATAGAAAATTAATTGGTGATGATGAACATGGCTGGTCTGATAACGGGACATTTAATTTTGAAGGTGGATGCTATGCAAAGTGTATCAATCTTAGTCAAGAAGCAGAACCTGAAATATGGAATGCAATCAAACCCGGTGCTCTTTTAGAAAATGTTGTACTAAATGATAATGTCCCAGATTATGATGACAATGCATTAACTGAAAATACTCGTGTAGGATATCCTTTAGATTACATTCCAGGTGCAGTAATTCCAAGTATCGGTGGAAACCCTCAAGTTATTGTATTTTTGACAGCAGATGCATTGGGAGTTTTACCTCCTGTTTCTAGACTTACAAAAGAAGGAGCAATGTATCATTTCATGTCTGGTTATACTAGTAAATTGGCAGGAACCGAACGTGGTATCAAAGAGCCAAAATCTGTATTTTCACAGTGTTTTGGAGCCCCATTCATGCCTAGACCGGCCTCAGTTTACGCCAAATTACTTGGAGAAAAAATTAACCAGCACAATACTGTAGTTTACCTTGTAAACACTGGATGGTCCGGTGGCCCATATGGAGTTGGAAAAAGAATCAAGATCAAGTACAGCCGTGCCATGATCACATCTGCTCTCTCTGGTGCACTAGATGTTGTAAAGTATCGCCATGATGATTTATTCAATTTGGATATTCCAACTGAAGTCGAAGGTGTTCCTTCAGAAATCTTAGACCCACGAAACACATGGAATGATAAAGATTCGTACGAATTATCTGCCAAAAAATTAGCACAGATGTTTGTTGAGAATTTTAAAAAGTTTGATAATGTCTTACCTGAAATTATTAAAGCTGGACCAAAATCTCCTATTTAGATTATCTTCTTTTAATAATTCCAAAAATTCCAACAACTGACATCATCACTGCAATTATTGCAATTTGTTTTACTGGGATGCCAATGTCCCATCTTTGAATGTTTTCTGGAAGCGTGGTAATCTCAATTGTGTTATATGCACTTGTTGTATTTTCATTGGTTTTTATTTTAGCATCAATCCAATACTCTGAATTCTCGTAGATTTCTATTGTTGCTTTTTTGTTTGGCGTCATAGTTGTAGTTTCGACTTTACCATCTTTGCTATTTATGACAGAAATTTTTGCAAAACTCCATTCATCTGGATAAAAAATATCAAAAGAAAGTTTTTGATTTTGTTGACTAATTGAAATTGAACTCTGTGTATAGTGTATCAAAAATGGAATGGTATAGCGAGTACCCTCATGGTTGATAATTATTTTTCCTTCATGATCTCCAAAGTTTTCTTCAGTCATACTCATTTTGATTTGAAGAATATCTCCTTCAAGAATATGTGCAAATTTTATGAATTCAGGTCCTTGAAATTCCACATCAAAATTATCTAGTGTTCCCTCAATCAATTTTAATTTTAGTTGTCTTTCAGAAACTAGATTATCTGATGATACATTAACTACAAAATTCGGTGGCATGATGATTAATTTGGCCCCGTATGCATTTCCGATATCTAGTCTTCCTGCACCTGCATCATGTAGGGCAAATTGCTGACCGTAGGCGTCTGAAACAGGCTCAACTGTTGTTAGTAATAGTGATTTTATTTCATGGTGGTGAAGTTGAGGGTTTTTTTGAAGTAATAGCGCAGCAGCCCCACTGACGTGAGGTGCAGCAAAACTAGTTCCACTTGTAAAATTATACCCTGCATTGTTTTGAGTGGTATTGATGTATGCTCCAGGAGCTACAATATCGGGCTTTATGTAAAATGGTGAAACTGGACCTCTTGAGCTAAAATGTACCACAAAGTCTGGATTGTAAAATAAATGCAAAGATGCAACATTCTCCTCCTTGATTGATTCTATGATTTCTAATCCTTCTTTTCTATCTAGTGATACAGTTGGAATCTGTGGTGAATAATCTGGATGAATAAATTCATGAATCAGTTCTCCTAAAAAAATTCCTGCCACATTATTGTAAACTATCATTGCTTTTGCTCCCGCATCTGCTGCATTACTTTCTTTGATTGAAAAATACAACAATTCTCCTTCAACATCACTTCCTCTCTCAACAATTACTATTGCGTCTTTAACGTTGAGATCCTCAAAGTCCTCAACTTTTCCATATCCTGCAAAAATTATTTTTTCTGTTATTGGATCTTCTAATTTTGGAGAGCCAACCATTGGAATAACTGTGAATGGTTTTCCATCAACTTCCAATGTTGCAACCAAACTTGAAGTAAGATTGTTGTATGTTGCACCTACAGTAACAGAATCCTGATTTCTTCCAGGACTTCCAATTGTATGCAATTCTGGACCATCATTTCCAGCTGCATTAACTACGAAAATTTCTTTTTCTAGTGCAAGATTAATTGCACGTTCAATTTTTGAATTTGTTTTGTTTACTCCTAAACTAATGTTAATAATATCTACATCATCTTCAATTGCTTTTTCAATTGCTCTAATTATCAAATCTGATGAAACTCCTTCGCCATCTTCTGAAACTTTGTATGCGAGAATTTTTGCTTTAGGTGCAACTCCAACTGCTTGTCCATCAGCTGCAATCACTCCTGCAACCATAGTACCATGACCATTGTTATCCAAGGGAGGTTTACCCTCGTCAATGAAATTGTATCCTCCTACGACTTTGCCATCTGGACCCCACCCAAACAAATCTGGATGATTAAAATCCACTCCTGTATCTATCACTGCTATTCTAATTCCGGTTCCATCAATTCCATCCATTCTGGGAATATCGGTTCCAATGTATGGTACACTTTTGTCTAGATATGTTCTAATTTCATTTTCACTTTGAAATGTTTGAAACAATGCAAATCCTCCTACTATCAATATGATTAATGAAAAAACTAGGAATTTCACAAATTTTTAACAATTTTTACTTGTAAAAATGAATTGCTTCGTAAAGCAATAAATTGAATTAGACTTTCTTTGAATTTATGGGAAAATACACTCTTCCTGAAATGCCATATGCTTATGATGCATTAGAACCTCACATTGATGCAAAAACAATGGAGATTCATCACTCAAAACATCATCAAGCATACACTGACAAACTAAATGCATCTCTTGAAGCATGTCCTGCTGATATCCAAGAAAAAGATATCCTTGACATCTTGTCTGATATTAATTCAGTACCAGAAGCCCAAAGAGGCGCAGTTAATTTCAACGGTGGTGGTTATGATAACCATAGGTTATTTTGGAATAACATGAAATCAAATGGAGGCGGAGAACCTGGAGGATCTATTGCTGATGCAATTAACGATTCTTTTGGAAGCTTTTCTGACTTCAAAGAGAAATTTTCATCTACAACAGCTGTAATTCAAGGCAGTGGTTGGGGATGGCTAGTATACAATCCTTCTACAGGAAAGGTTGAATACAAATCAATGCCGAACCAAACTAGTCCAAGAACTGAAGGATTAGTACCATTACTTGGCTGTGATGTATGGGAACATGCATACTATCTCAACTATCAAAACAAAAGACCAGATTATATCGCAGCATGGTGGAATGTAGTGAATTGGGATGAAGTAGAATCTAGATTCTCTAAAGCAAAATAAAGTTAAATCTTTATTTTTTTTATCTTTCTTAATCTATTTTTGGTTGGGTTTTTCAAAATCTATGAATTAATTTATAACCGTCTGGAAAATGTTTGTTGTACATGAGTGAAGAACAGGCCGAGCAACTAATGCAACAAATGCAAATGCTCGAAACGTATTTTTCTGATTTATCTCAGAGAGAATACACTTTTGGAAATATTTTTCGAGAGGCAATCTCCTCTATCGAATCCATCAAATCTCTTAGTAAGAATCCTGAATCAGAATCTTTAGTTCCAATAGGAATGGGTACGTATGTTCAAACAAAAATTTCATCTAATACCAAAATTGTCATGAATATTGGTGCCGGAATTGCAGTCGAAAAAGATTTTCCTTCTGCAATTAATTATCTCGAAGCAAGAATCAAAGAGATTGAAATTGCATTACAAGATACTATTGCAAAAAAACAAGATGCTGCTGCCCGTTTAGAGCAAGGAAAAGCACAGATGAATCAAATGATGCAAGCTATGCAACAACCTCCAGCTTAAGGATAAACCATGTTTGATAAACTTCGAAGTGCATTTTCAAATGCAGCGAAAAGTCTTGGAGAAAAAGAACTAAATGAAAAAGACATTGAAGATATTCTTTTTGAATTAGAGATATCTTTACTTGAATCAGATGTTGCCACTGAAGTAATTGATTCTATAAAGTCTGATCTTAAAGAGAAATTAATTGGTTCAAAAGTTGACAAGAATGAAATTGAAAAATTTGTAAAAGACAGTTTGATTTCAAGTATATCTAAATTATTTGATGCAGCCGGAGAATATGATCTCTTTAAAAAAATTGATGAAAAAAAGAAACAAGAACAACCTTTTCTAATTTTATTTGTTGGAATTAATGGTACTGGAAAAACTACTTCATTGGCAAAAATTGCTCATATGTTAAAAGAAGCAAAATATTCTGTTGTAATTGCAGCTGCTGATACTTTTAGAGCCGGTGCAATTGAACAATTACGGGAACATGCAAATCGTCTAAATCTAAAACTTGTTGCCCAAAATTATAATTCTGATCCTGCAGCTGTTGCACGTGATGCAGTTCTATATGCAAAATCTCACAAAACAGATGTTGTTCTAATTGATACTGCGGGAAGAATGCAGACAAGTGAAAACTTGATGCAGCAAATTGAAAAAATTAGCAAAGTTGTAAATCCTGATATGAAAATATTTGTGGGCGACTCTTTAGCTGGAAATGATACTGTAAACCAAGCTCGTGAATTCCATAAACATGTCGACTTTGATGCTTCAATTTTAACCAAAAGTGATGCTGATGCCCGAGGCGGTGCTGCATTATCGATTGTAAAAGTTACATCTACTCCTGTTATTTATGTCGGAGTTGGACAAGAATACTCTGATCTAAAACCCTTTGACAAGGAACTATTCCTTGAAACTGTTTTTGGTTCACTAGATAATGTGGAGATAAAGAAAGAATCAGTATCAGAACAAACCCCAGAACCCGAACCAACACCCGAACCAACACCCGAACCAACACCCGAACCAACACCCGAACCAACACCCGAACCAACACCAACTTCCGATGATCCGTTTGACGGAATTAATGATAATGACATTACAACTTATTCTGATCTATTTGATATTCCTCCACCTGAAAATGATAAAGATGCAATTGCTTTGGGTAACAAGATTCGTCAATGGATTAAAAATGATAGGCCTAAACCTGGCGAATCAAATAATGTTAAAGATGAAGAAATACAAAAACATGATAAAGAAGAAAAACCTGAAAAGAAACGAGGACGATTCGGATTCTTTAAGAAATGAAACTCAAAACCAAAGATTTACTCACTTTAGCGGAATTAACCCCAAAGGAATTTGTAGGATTAATTGATGATTCTATTAAATTAAAAAAGGAATTCAAAAAGGGCGGAAACAAACCTATTTTAAAAAATAAAACACTTACAATGATTTTTCAAAAACCATCCACTCGAACACGTGTTAGTTTTGAAGTTGGTATGTATCAACTAGGTGG
>JABMOR010000042.1 GCA_013203245.1 Candidatus Nitrosopumilus sp. | reverse complement strand
TGTCATTATCTCTAATGAATGATGTAACAATCTTCGTAGCGCGCATGTCGACTATTTTTCAACTTCTTTTACCATTTTTGTCATTCTTTTGTAGGATTCATTAACATCCGTATGTTTACCTAGTCTTTCTTGACATTCTTTGATGTAATCTATTATGTCTTCGGCCTTTGATTCTTGAACAGCTGTTAGCATTTTGCCAATATCTTTCCAAAACTCTTCTGCTACTCTGCGAATTTCTGGGTTTGCAATGATTGTCTCAATTAGTTCTGGGGATTCTGTCATGATGCTTTCTGCCAATGTTTTTTGAACTCTGAAAGTTGTACCTGACATTTTTTCTGTGAGATTCATTTTTTCATCTTTTGAAATTATGTTTGCAAAAACTAAATTCATTAAATGTGTTAATCCTAAAATTACGGCAATCTTTTTGTCATGTTCTACTGCATCTATTGTAACAAAGTTTGCTCCTGGGAATAATTCTTTTGCAACAGTTAATTCACTTTTAGCATCTTTGATTGGAACTGAAATAATATTTTGACCCTTTATTGTTTTAGTTCCTGGACCAAACATTGGGTGAATACAAATTGGATTGATTTTTGCTGGCATTTTTGACAATGATGAAACTACTTTGGATTTTTCAGATGAAATTTCAATAAGATATGTTCCACGTTTCATCTCTTTTGCAATTAGTCTAATTATTTCAGGGGTTCTTCTTGTTGGTGTGCATAGAATCACATAATCTGCATTCAAAATTCCACCAACTAGTGATTCTGATACGATGACGTCCTTTGCTGTTATTTTGATTTCAGAGTCATAACCCGTTACTTCGTATCCTTGAGTTTTAAAATATTTTGAAAACCATTGTCCCATTTGACCTCCGGCTCCAATTATTGTAGCCTTCTTCATTGTTTATCCCTCATTAAATCCCTTAGTAAATTCATTCCTTCAACTAGTGTTTCTTCATCTTGACATGCAGATAACCTGATAAAGTTCTTGTAATCTCCAAATCCCTCCCCTGGGGATACTGCCAAACCTTTCTCTAAGGCGCTGTTGGCAAATTCAACTCCATCAAAACCTTCTTGATTAATTCTTGCAAAAAGGTACATTGCACCATCAGGGGCTATGAAATCTAATCCCATTATGCTTGCTTTATCTGCCAACATAACTAATCTGTTTTGTACTGTATTAGTATTATTGGATATGTCTGCTTCAAGGGCTTTCATGGCAATGTATTGTATTGGTTCGGAGACATTTGTAAGACATAATGCCTCTAATTTTGCCATTTTTTCAATAATTTTTGAATCTGCAATGGCATATCCTATTCTGAATCCTGTCATTGCGTGTGATTTTGAAAATGACTGTGTAATGATACTTTTATCATAATTATAACTTAGAATGCTTTTCCAACTGGTCTTTGCATATTGTGAATAAATTTCATCACTGAGTATGTAGAGATCGTTTTTCCTTGCTAATTCAATAATGTCATCTTGTAATTTTTCATTTAGAATTTTTCCTGTGGGGTTATTTGGGTAGTTTAGAACAATCATTTTTGTATTTGAATTGATTGTGTTTTTGATCTGTTCCAATGATGGCTCCCACTTGTCTTCAAAAGTTGTATTGATGGTTCTAACTTTAATCCCCGAATGTAATGCACAATCTTTGTATGCGGGCCATGCGGGCTCAATCACAATCATTTCATCGCCTGGATTCAAAAGAGTTGTAATTGCGGTGAAAATTGAAAATCTTGCACCTGGACTTACAATAATGTTATCTTGCTGAATATTTACATTAAATTTTTTTGATACATATTTTGCAAGTGCTTCTCTAAACACTGGCATTCCTTTTGCTTGACCATATTTTAGAAACCCTTTATCAAAAACCTCTTCCAGTGCATCCTTTACAATCTTTGGAGGTAGAAAATCAGGCTCCCCCACTTCCATATGTATAATTTTTTTTCCTTGTGATTCAAGTAATTTTGCTTTTAAGAAAATTGAAAGATGTGTTTGTTTGTTGGTAGAATGTACCTTTACTGATTCATATAAAAGAAAATTTAAAAATTTTGTAGCAATTGTTT
>JABMOR010000041.1 GCA_013203245.1 Candidatus Nitrosopumilus sp. | reverse complement strand
TTTTAAGAACCAAGGCTGAAGAAAATACGATCAAGTTCTCATCAAGAAAATCTTTTGGATGTACATCAGACATCAATCTCAGTGAAATAATGAGGACTGGTGCCAAGAAATTCAACGGCATTGGAGGAGGTCATAATGCCGCTGCAGGAGCAAAAATAACTAAAGACAAATTAGATGAATTTCTCAACTATTTGGAAGCAAATGTCATTAACGTGTCAAGTTCAGGTAATTCTCAATAACATATCAAAAGAAAAAGCCGAAACGGTGAAAAAAGCCCTAGAACCAGATAATGTCGATTTTCCCGAGGGATTGAGTCTTTATGTTGAAAATGTTGACAGCAAGCTAGTTTTTAATTTTGAAAGTAGAAAGAATATGAAACAGCTTGCCAGTACAGTTGATGAAGTGATGGAACATATCCAAGTTGCATTAAAGGTGATAGAGTAATGTTAGATCCAAAATTAATCAAAGA
Source organism: Candidatus Nitrosopumilus sp. (assembly GCA_013203245.1). Lineage (GTDB taxonomy): Archaea > Thermoproteota > Nitrososphaeria > Nitrososphaerales > Nitrosopumilaceae > Nitrosopumilus. The sequence goes on along the minus strand of JABMOR010000041.1, from coordinate 3,408 downwards.
AAAACCACAGGTTATTCAAGACATGCTCAAAGATAGAGCAGTTGATTTTGATTTAGAAACATTGATTGAATCTGATCAAAAAAGACGTGAATTAATAATTAAAACTGATGAATTACGAAAAAAGAAAAATCAAGTTGCATTAGAAATTTCTCAAAAAAAGAAGGCAGGTGAAGATATCTCAGATACTTTATCAGAAATGAAAAATATTTCAACACAACTTACAAAATTAGAATCAGAACAAGAAACAGTTGAAAATACATATTCTAAATTATCATTAACTATTCCAAACCTTGTTCATGAATCAGTTCCTGTCGGAACAGATGAAAGTGCAAATAAAGAAATCAAAAAATGGGGAGAAATTCCAAATTTTGATTTTAAAATAAATGACCATATTGATATCTCCGAGAATTTAGATTTAGTAGACCTAGAAAGAGCTGCAAAAGTAGCAGGGGCCAGATTTTATTATTTGAAAAATGATCTTGTAAGATTAAATCAATCATTAATCCACTATGGATTAGATTTTCTAGCAAAAAAAGAATATTCACTTATTCAACCACCGTATATGATTAATCGAGAATCTATGGAGGGGGCTGTAATTGCAGATGATTTTGAAGAAGTGATCTACAAAATTGAAGATGAGGATCTATACATGATTGGAACATCAGAACACGCCATGGCAGCAATGAGGGCAAAAGAAATCCTAGAAGGAAAAGATTTGCCTCTAAGATATGCAGGTGTTAGTCCATGTTTTAGAAAAGAAGCTGGAGCACATGGAAGAGATCAGAAAGGAATTTTCAGAGTTCATCAATTTGATAAAATTGAACAATTCGTATTTTCAAGACCTGAAGATTCTTGGAAGGAGCATGAAAAAATGTTAGCAGTAGCTGAAGAATTTTATCAAAACTTGGAAATTCCTTACAGAGTGATGTTACTATCATCTGGAGATATGGGAAAGGTTTCAGCAAAGACTTACGATATTGAGGCCTGGATGGCAGGACAAAACGCATACAGAGAAATTGTTTCATGTTCAAATTGTTTAGAGTATCAAGCAAGACGATTGAAAATTAGATTTAGAGATAAAACAAATGAAGATACACAGTACGTACACACATTGAACAGCACGCTGATAGCCACAACTAGAGTTTTAGTATCAATTATGGAGAATTTCCAAACCAAAGATGGCCACATACGAATTCCTAGTGTTTTACAGAGCTATATGGGAAATCAGAAAGAGATCTAGTGATATACCCTTATATTTTGGGTTCAAAGGTCGTTAAGAATTGGCACGTAGAAAAGGTCGAATAAAGGACAAGTGGCGAGATAAACGCTGGGTGCAAGTATATGCACCAGATTCATTTAACAACGTCCCAATTGCATATGTTCCAATTACAGATGATGAAAGTGCAGTAGGTAGGGTCTTAGAGGTCACATTGTATGATATTCTAAAAGGAGATCCTTCACAACATCAATTTAAAATCTATTTCCAAATTAGCAATGTTGAAGGCGATAAGGCAACAACGATTTTCAAGAGATATGAATATTCAAAAGAATTTTTGCGTAGTTTAGTAAGAAGAGGCTCATCAAAAGTCAATTTCAGTATAGATGTTAAAACAAAAGACGGTTACATCTTTAGAATCAAATTACTCGCTCTAACTCACAGACAACTAAATACATCAAGACAGCATGCTCTTAGACTAATTGCTCAAGATGTAATTAGAAAAACAATTCCAGAAATGACAATTGATCAATTTGTTCAAGCAACATGTTACAGTAAAATTAATTCAGATATTATGGCAGCATTCAAGAAAGTAATTAGGGTAAGACATGTAGGTCTAGAGAAAGTAAAACTCGTTAGAACTGCAGACAAAGAAACAAAATTGCTAGTAGCATAATCAACAAGAGTTATTCTTTTACAATCATGGCACATAAGATTGAAATTACAATCGATGTAATTGTTCATGCAACAGAAGATATTTTAAAAATCTATCAATCTTTTGAAGATGTTTTAAATCTGAAAGAAGATAATTTTGTACTTGAAGAGGTGGAAGGACATTATGAAAACCCCATAATTATGCTAAAGGCAAAAATAGTGAAAATGCAGGCTCAGGATTTAATGAGTAAAATACTTGAACTTTTACCAGATGAACAAATCAAAGAATTAATTGAAGAAATTGAAGAAAGGACAGTTGATTCAAGGTTCCATATGAGATTAGACAAGCAGGAATTAATCAAAGGAAATCTAGCAGTTAGAGAAAAAGATACAATAAAAATAAAAATTCACTCACCAATTTACAACAAAAAAGAGACAGTCAAAATATTTACAGAAATTTTTCAAATCGCCAACTAGATTAAATAGGAATAAAAGAACTACACAATTTGGGAATGAGGAAATATTAGCCGCTCCAGTCTGAGCGAAAGCTTTGAAGAAGCCGCGACGAACCGACCCATATTATCGATCAATTGTTTTGACTCATTGATTTTGTAGACTATTTCATGGTATTATTTTAAATACGGATAGACAAAAACTCCAATATCGTGTCTGACTATGATGTTATAATCGCAGGAGGAGGTCTTGCAGGAACTATTACCGCACAATCAATTTCACATTATTCAAATCAAAATTTAAAAATTTTAGTTATTGATAGAAATACAGAATTTCTACCAGGTCGAAAATCACTTGCCGGATGGGTATGTGGAGATGCATGTTCCAAAGAAGCAGTTGATTTTATGACAGAGAGAATTAAAGTTGAATGGACTAGACCTGAAATTGAACATGATGTAAAAGGTGTAATGGCATTTTCACCAGATAAAGAAACTGCAATTCCATTTGACGGTGAAGGGTATATGTTAAATCGTCAAAAATTACCAGAAATTCAAAATGAAAGATGTAGAAAAATGGGTATTGAATATGAATATGAAATTAATCTTACAGGTCTAATTTACGAAGGACAGCAAGTAGTTGGAATACAAGGAATAGATAACAAAACAAAACAACCATTCAAAAAAACATCAAAGATTGTAATTGATGCAACAGGAGTCACATCAATGCTTAGAAACGGACTCCAAAACTCCACCAAAGTTGAAAAAAGAATCGATAGAAGAGATTTGGAATCAACTGGAAGATACATCATGCATTTTGAAAAAGGACAAAAGAATCTTACAGAATTTGATCCAGATTATTGCATAATACATTTAGATCAAGACATTGCACCTGGTGGATACGGATGGGTGTTTCCAAAAGGAGATACCAAAGTAAACATCGGGTTAGGAGTTGAAAAAACTCTTCTAGATAAAAGAAACAGAAGATTTGGTAAAAAAGACAATGTCGAATCATTGATGAAAGAATATCTTCACAGAAATGTTGCAATCAAAAATGCAAAACTGTCTGAAGAACCTCAAGACATCAAT
>JABMOR010000040.1 GCA_013203245.1 Candidatus Nitrosopumilus sp. | reverse complement strand
CAAATATTGAAAATGAGGACAACCTTCAATCAGTACGTCGTATTCTGCAATCAAGTAAAGTCAATAATCAATGTAGGGATTTTGAGGCAGTACTTAGAGACGCCAAAAAAGGTGATCTAGTATACTTTGATCCTCCGTATCAGCCAGTTAGTGATACTGCTAATTTTACCAATTACACAAACAAGGCTTTCACTTTTGATGATCTCAGTAGATTGGCAGAACTCTGTATGGATTTAGATTCAAAGGGATGCAATGTACTTTTGTCAAATTCTAATTCCAAAGAAGTTGCAGATATGTTCTCAACAAAACCTTGGAAAATAACTAAGATTCAGGCAAACCGTTCAATCAATTCCAACTCTAAAAAAAGAACTGGACACTTTGAATTATTAATTAAAAATTATTAGGAGCTTCGAACGGGATCTGAACCCGTGACCTTTACATTACCAATGTAACGCTCTACCAGACTGAGCTACCGAAGCACAAATTCACCCTGTAGAAAATCCTTATAATTCTTGATTCTGGGCAAATTCACTCTAAACTGTTAAATTTCGCCCAGATTTTTATCCTTTTGGAGGAGTAATCAAGCCTGGCCAACGATGTAGGACTTAAGATCCTATCTTTCAGGAGTTCGTGGGTTCGAATCCCACCTCCTCCACCTATCTTGGGTTTTTGATTCCTCTGGAGTTTAGAACTTCATAGACATCTGGCAATGAGAATACAAATCCTACGTGGACACAGTCTTTCTCATCACAGAGCTGGCAAAATAATTCGCCTTTTTGAATTGCAACTTCTGCAATTCTATTTTTGATATTGTCTTTAAGAATAACACGATCATCATCAACTGAAATTTTTTCTATCTTTGGAGCATATCTTGCAAATGTCTTATCCTTTTGCATCATCTCCTCTAACATGTAAGTTACATAACCGGCAAAACTGTTGACCCCTTTCATTGTTAGGTCGTCTTTACTCTTTTGATAAACATCGTGGAATTTATCATAAACAGTTTCTGATACAGTGATTGATTTGAATCCAGCTTTTGGCAATTTACTTTTCCTTACCGTACAATAAAGTACTCAAGTATATAATGTTTTATTTTAAATTTTACCTAAATTTTCTAAATGAAAATTAGTCTTTATAGAATACTATAATCCAAGAGCATTATGGGAAAAGGCTATTCTATTGAGGAGATACGAGAAAAACTAATTTCAATTTTAGATGGCGCTGTTTCTGGAATGTCCGGTGTTGAGATTTCTGAAAAAATGGGTATCAATAGAATAACCATGTCAAAGTATCTCAAAGTTTTTGCAGCAGAAGGATTGCTCCGACAAAAAAATATTGGAAATGTTACTTTATGGTTTTTAGAACCTGGACAAGAATCATTTCACTTCCCTGAAGATTATTTCAAAATATTTCCTAGATATCTTGAATATTTAATCAAAGGTAGTGAAGATCAAGTTTACTCTCTAATTCGTAATTGCTTACATTCTGGAGGTACAGTGAATCGATTGATTCTGGAAGTAATTTTTCCCTCTATTGATAATGTACAAAATCTATATGATGATGGAAAAATTGGAGCCTCCGAACAAAATCTTCTAATGACTACTCTTTCAAAATCTCTTCAAATCTTTAATCAACTTCAGGTTGTATCTGATCCAAAAAAGAATATAATTATCATGGCATCTGATGCACAAAGTCGATTATATTCAGAAGCAGCTTCGGCAGTTTACCACTCTGATGGGTGGAAGGTTTCTCATTTGGGGGATATGTCATCGGCAATCAATGTATTGTTTGATCTTGATTTTCAAAAATTAATAGGAAAAATATGGAAACAAAAACCTGGAATTTTAATAATTGTGATATTTTCCAAAACTGATGAAGGTCTAAACTTTTTTGCAGATTCAATTAATCCTATAAAAGAAAAATCTGGAAAACATATGAAATTGATACTTTGTGGAAAAGTATCTAAAAAAACTAAAACAAATTCTGATTTAACATCTGAAAAAATTGGAGATATTTTACAATGGTCTCAAACTATCTCTCAAAATTTAAAATAACAAAAAATGGGCCCGATGTGATTCGAACACATGACCTTTCGATTATCAGTCGAACGCTCCAGCCAAGCTGAGCTACGAGCCCACGAACAAATCTCTAGGCTAGACTCATTTAAGTTTAATTTT
>JABMOR010000039.1 GCA_013203245.1 Candidatus Nitrosopumilus sp. | reverse complement strand
GACACAATGTCTACTAAGAAAGGAATATCGATCACACTAGAAGAAACACTAGGTCTATCTGACACACTAGATGCAGACACATCATTTACCATCACACTATCAGAGACTGCAAATCTATCTGAGAACATAACAACTGACGCATCCAAACAAATCATACTATCTGAAACATTTGGATTATCTGACACAATGTCTACTAAGAAAGGAATATCGATCACACTAGAAGAAACACTAGGTCTATCTGACACACTAGATGCAGACACATCATTTACCATCACACTAGAAGAAACACTAGGTCTATCTGACACACTAGATACAGACACATCATTTACCAAATCACTAACTGAATCAATATCTTTTTCACATGGTACAGTTACACAAAAAACACCATCTACTCCTACACTTGCCGATCCAATTATTATTAATCCATCATCTAATGCTTCAACCATTACCGTCACAGCATCTAATTCTGTAATTGTAATTCCTTCAGGAGGACTTGCAACAACTACAATCAATGTTAATGTTACAAATACCGATAGTGTCTTCTTAGATTCCAGTAATCTTGCAACTACAACTGCAACAACAAAAGATGTAACATATCCTTCTGGATTTACAGTTAACCGTGATGAAAATTCTGATTCTAATCTAGAAGTAATAACAACATTCTTTGATAATACTAAGGTATCTGGTACAAACACTTGGGATGGCAAACTTGAGTTACTTAGTGCTACTACAGCAACTGTCCCAACTTCTAGTTCTACAGTAAATGGTATTACTACAACTATCACATATGATCCTGTATTAGTAGTAGAATTTGGATCCGATCAACGTTTATCTCTCGATAAACCTATACGAATAGAATTTCCATCACAAGGCAATAAGGGACTTTCTGCATTCTTCAAACAAGGTTCTGAAGAAACCAAAATTATAACCACTGTTTGTACTGGTGATACTCTTGCTGCACTTGATGGTATTAACGGAGCAGGTCAACTCAAAGCTGGCGATGAATGTTGGAAAGATGATGGTATTCGTGTATACCTCTGGACTACACACTTGACTTCATTTGGTGTATCAAAAGGTACTTCGTCCTCATCAGGTACAGCAACATCAGCAGGCTCATCTTCAGGATCATCTGGTGGAGGAGGAAGTACAGGTCATAGTTCTGGAGCAGGAGCAGCAGGTGGATTTGGTGGAATACTTGCTACTCCCCTTGCAATCAATGAGGTATCATATGACAAATGTACTGAGAATATGGCAAGAATTCTAGTCTCAAGTGATGCTGATACTCCACCAACAGTAAAAATCTCCACTGCAAAATCTGGAGTTGTATATGCTGCATTAGCAAAAGTCCAACCATATGAAGAGATTAACCAATTCTCTACTTTAGATAGATACCTCTATGAGATGCCAATATCCTCTGAGGAATCTTTCTTGATGATATCAGTTACAGAAGAAAAAGGAACTACAAACCACACTGTGCAAGCATCAGTAAAATTATTGTCATGTGAAGGAACTTCAGTATTTATTCCACTTCCTGAATATGATCTTCCAGAGGTTCCAGAATCTACTACAAGAATCTTTGATGCCAAAGTTCAGATTGCAAACGGTACAACATATGACGCAAATACAGAATCAGAATTCCTATACCTTGATGGTCAAGACTTGAGAGTTTCTGCAATAATTGATAGTGATACTTTACTAGAACGTGTGGAACTCAGATCAATTACCCTGGGACAACCAGATGATCAATTCATGTCAATTCGAATGGATGTAGCATCTTTGTATGTCTCAGACTCTATGAACTTGGTTAGCGGAGTAATCCCATCATTTTTCATGGTAGAACCTGGTATGGCATATTGGTTATACATCACTGATGAGAATGGCAGTATATCCGAATCCACTCATTACAACATTGGTGTAAAGCCAACCACAACATCTAATGTTGCAATTGAAGTAGACATGCCAACAATTGCTCCATCTGGCTCAACAATCAAACCAGAATTTTACATATTCAATGAGGATTCTCCATCATATGGAATTGTCTCACTAGTAGTAGATGGACAAACAGTCTCAAAGAAATCTCAACTATTTGGCACAGGACAAACTCAGGTAATCTTCAACTGGAATATTCCAAAATCTGATGGTTACATTACATATGACTTTGAAGGAAAAGTGGACTTGTATGATACTACAATTGTCACAGAATCTGCTCTAGTTTCCAGTTATCCAAAAACTATCTCAGTGGCAGCATCTGAGATGCCTGCATTGCAAGTAATCACTCAAGATGAACAGGTATTGGCTGATCCTGCTCTAGTTTATGCATCAAATAGTAACTCTGAATTGAGATTCAAGGTAACTGATCCTCAAGGACAATGTATCATTGGAGGTGCAGCAGAATGTCTAGTCAAAGACAACACACTTGGTAATCGTGGTGGATTAGAAAGTGTTCCATATGGAGAACAGATACTACGAATCAAATACAGTGGCTCAGATAATGTACTTGAGAGATTTTCAATTACTTCAATTGATCCAATCATTGGTCAATGGAATGTATCACTTGAAAGCGATGATGAATTTGTACAAGAAGCACATGCATCAGAAGATCCAACTGTGAAGATAAAATACAGATATCATTCTGAAACAATTACTGTTAAATCACAATGATTATCTAATTTTTAAAAATATTCATCAAGGATAAGCAGTTGAATCTAATAAAACAGAATCCAACTCTGAAATGTTAATCCTACTTTGTTCCATGGAATCTCTTTTTCTAATTGTTACTGTATTGTCTTCTAGAGTTTGGTGATCAACAGTAATGGCAAAGGGAGATCCAATCTCATCTAATCTTCTATATCGTCTTCCAATTGCACCAGAATGATCTAGGAATGCATCAAATTTTCTTTTAAGTTGAAGATAAATCTCATCAGTTTTCTCTTTGAGCCCATCTTTTTTGACTAGAGATAAAATTCCCACATGAACTGGGGCAAGGTATGGCTTTAATGATAGTACGACTCTCTCATGTTCTTTGTCATCTTTCAGACTGTGCTCCAAAATTGTATACAAACTCCTATCAATTCCCATTGATATCTCAAATACATGTGGTAAAACTTTGTCATCCTCATCCATTATCTCAAATTTCTGCTTGCTCTTTTTTGCATGACTGGACAAATCATAGTCAGATCTGTAATTGCAAGCAACAAGTTCTAGCCATCCAATTGTAGTTTCTACTTCAAAATCAAACGCAACTTCAGCATAGAATGCTTTTTCTTTATCCCCTAGTTTTCTAAATCTGCTTTTTGTAATATCAATTCCAGATTTTTCATAAAATTCAGTTAAAATTCCCAGATAATACGCTACAAGCTTGTTAGGAACAACACCTGATTCCACTGCTTGCTTACATGTCATGGGTACAGGATTTCCATCTGTCTGAATTCTAAGAATGACATCTTGAATTTCAGAAAATTTTTCCATCTCTGATAGTTTGTTTGGGTTGCAAAACACTTCAATTTCTGCCTGATAAAATTCCCTTAAACGAAGTAAACTTTGTCTAGGTGCAATTTCATTTCTAAAACTTTTACCCACTTGTGCTATTCCCAAAGGAAGTTTACCTCTCATTGTCTTGTATAGTCTAGGAAAATCTACAAAGATTGATTGGCATGTCTCAGGTCGTAGATATGCTTCCTCTTCTTCAGGACCAATACCTACTTTGAACATCATGTTGAAGTTCTTTGTTTTATCAAAATCCCCCTTACACTTTGGACACTTGATATTATTTTGTAAAATTGCATTATCAAATTCTTTTAAATCTGCACTTTCAGGAATTTCAATCTGTGTAAGTTCTGCAATAGTTCTATCTGCTCTAAACGTAGCATTACATTTTGTACATTTGATTATTGGATCCGCAAAATTTCCTAAGTGTCCTGATGCTTCAAAAACTGATTTTGACATTATTTGAGCGCCATCAATTTCAAGCATTCCGTCTCTTCTGATTAGTTCTCTTCTCCACAGTTCAAGAAATTTATTTTTTAGACTAACGCCAGATGGTCCATATTCCCAAAATCCAGCCTGTGCATCTGCATAAACTTCACAGCTAGGAAAGTAAAATCCACGCTCAAGTGCTAGTTTCATTACTGCTTCATAGTCCATTATATCATTCACTCATCCATGAAATAAATTTCTACGCAAATCCCTTTGCGACTCGTACATTTTCAAAGTCATCTCTGTCATCATCAATTGGTGTCTCTAAAATTATGGGAATTTTTTTCTTGTTAGCAAATTTTACTACAGCTGAAATTCCTTTTTCTCCAATTCCACCCAATCCTAAATGATAATGTCTATCAAGATTACAACCAATTTCTCCTTTAGCATCATTAAGATGAAGAATTTTTAAATTATCTATACCCACATGTTTATCAAATTCAGAAAAAGTTTTCTTTACATTTTCTTCAGTTTTTAAATCATATCCTGCAACAAATGCATGACAAGTATCTAAACAAACACCAAACTTTTTTGCAGGTTTTAGTTGTTTGAAAATTTCTCCCAACTGTTCAAAATTAGAACCTACTGAATTTTTCTGTCCTGCAGTATTTTCTAAAAGAATCATTACATCATTTTTTGTCTTTCCAGCTTTTGTCAATCCTTTCACTAGTCGTTTAATTCCTGCCTCATCACCAGTACCTAAATGGCTTCCGAGATGTGTTACTAGATATGGAATTCCTAACTGTGAGCATCTTTCAGATTCATCTATCAAAGTTTTAACAGATTTCTCAAATCCATCATCTTTAGGTGATGCAAGATTTGGTAAATATGGCATATGCGCACATGTTGCAAATCTATCAATCTTACTTGCTTTTAGTTTTAATTTGAAATTATTAATGTCTTCTTTGGTGAGTTCTTTTGCATGCCAACCTCTTGGATTTCTTGTAAATATTTGAAATGCGGAACATTCTCTCTCAACTGCATTATCTACTGATTTGTCAATTGATCCAGATATTGAGACATGACATCCAATTTGCATATACAACATTTTTCTCAAAACATAATTTAAACCAGCGTCAAAATTCAAAAAATCAGATTTTTAAGTAAACCCGGTAAATTACTTTCATGCTTGCACTAGGACAAGATGAAATTGCAAAATATCCCTTTCTAGCAGATGCTGGTCAATATCTAAAAGATCAGGGATTTTCACTTGAGCAGTTTGGAACAGATCCTGACTTGAAGGATCTTATCAAGAAGGCATATCAACGGATTCTAGTAGCAGCAGATGGAAAAATCTACAAATCTGATCTGGATGGAGATCATGTTTCAAAAGAGGCCGCTCTTCCAAGGGAAGTTTTTTCGTTTCTATTGGCTATAGTTCTATTGAAATTAAGCGGAATGCATACTCTGATCAAGAGATTTGCACTAGCTGAGGCAAGACGTGCAGAAAAATATTTGGAAAAAGATCTTGCAAACATTTCAGATGAATCAAAAAATCAACTTGCAATTAGAGTTATTGATGATCTTTTTTCAGTTCAAGTCGAAAAATCTGATGGTTATTTTGTAATTCCTGTTTCTGATTATCTAAAACATTCTATTAATTTTCATGAAAGAGAATGGAAATTAATTAATCGCCATGTGGAAAATGGACAAGTTTTTCTTTCACCACATGAAACAGTCAGATTGATAAGAAAAGAGTTGGGAACATACATCAATTCTAAAATTATCAATGCAAAAACGCCTACAATGATTCCTGGATTTGAAGACTCTGTTAACAAACTAGTTTTATTATCAAAAAAGTTTGTAACATACACTGTAACTACTGGAGAATATCCACCTTGCATAAAACATGCAATTGAAATACTTGAAAAAGGTGAAAATCTTCCTCATTCTGGAAGATTTATGCTTGCATCTTTTCTCTTATCAAAAGGACAAACAGTTCAACAAGTTGCACCATTGTTCAAAAATGCACCTGATTATAACGAACGTGTCACACTATACCAACTCAATCACTTGGCTGGAACATCTGGAAGTGGAACTCAATATTCTTGTCCTTCTTGTGAAAAACTAAAAACTCAAAGTCTATGTTTTGCCACATCTGAATGCGATAACATCATTAATCCATTACAGTTTGGAAGGAAGAAAAAATAATGCAAGAAGCAGATATATTATTTTTAGAGGATTCATTCAAAAAATACTACTTTAATCATTTTGATCAGATCAAAGTTCCAGAGAGAACATCTGAAAGAGAATTTGGTTATCAGAAATTTAATTCAGGAATGACTCGTCATATTTCACTCAAAGACGATAAGGAATTACATCTATTGCTTATGCAAAATATCCCATCTGATGTCTATTGTTCAAACGCATGCTATACATTTCCCAATTTACCAATGAATGAAAAAGATTGGAAAGAGGCAGATCTAATTTTTGATATTGATGCAAAAGATCTAAATTTATCATGTAGAGAAAATCACACAGTATCAATTTGCAATGATTGTAATGAAGTTTCAAAAAATCTTACACAGTGTTCAAAATGCAATTCTACAAAACTAGAAAAAAAATCTTTACCGTGCAAAAATTGCATTGATGCATCTAAAATTGAGGTTGAAAAATTATCAGAGGTCTTAATTAATGATCTTGCAATAACTAGAGAAAATATCCAAGTGTATTTTTCTGGCAATGAAGGATTTCATGTTTATGTTTATAATTCACAATTTCAAGAAATTGGCTCCAGAGAGAGATCAGAATTAACTGATTATATTTCCCTACGTGGAGCTATTCCTGAAACATTTGGGATGAAAAAATTCAAACAAGACCGTGCATCTTTTCCAGATTTTAATGAAAATGGATGGAGAGGTAGATTCTCAAAATATGTTTTTGGTTCAAAATCAAAACGCTCAAAAATAATTACAGAATTACTTGCAAATGGTTATTCATCTTTTCAAAAAACTCTAGATAATGCATCAGAAAATATTGGTGTAAAAATTGATCCAAATGTAACTATAGATATTCACAGAATTTTTAGACTACCTGGTTCTATTAACAGTAAAAGTGGTCTTACAAAAACTCATTGTGATGATCTAACAAACTTTGATCCATATGTAGAAGCATCTTTTCTTAGTGATGATACAGTGGAAGTTTTTGCAAATTCTCCTATAGAATTCAAATTAAAAAATAAAAAGTTTGGTCCATATCTGAATGAAAAAGTAACAGTTCCAACATTTGCAGCAGTATACATGATTTGTAAAAAATTAGCTAGAATAGCTTGATTTTGCTGGTAAGACATTAATTTACCAAATCTTAAGAAAATTCAGTTTTGTATAGCGCCTCTACTGATAAGCAAACTCCTCCTCCTGATGCTGGAAAATACATCAGATTAGGCATTGTTGCAATTATTGGAATTGCGATTTTCGCTATGGTGGGAAATCAAGCAGTCATTTTATCAATGAATTTTACCGAGTTTGGTGATCAATTTACCAAGCCTCTCTACTACACACTTGTTTCTACAATTATTTTATCTGCGATTGCCCTTATCAGAGTTAACATTGTAGGAAGATCTTCAATTTTCTGGTATGCCATTAGTACTGGAATTGGATTTTTAGGAAGTGGAGGACAACAACCTATCTCAAATGCACTAACAAGTTTTAGAGATTACAAATTATCATCACCACAATTTGTGATCTGGCAAATTACAAAGATCTTACTTTTCGGAGCTTTCTTTGCAAATATTATGTTTGGATTTGCAGCCATGTCATTTATTGATGGAAATACTTTGGGACTAGAAAATATCCCATCATTGTTTACTTTGCCTTTTGTAACCCCTGACAATAATCCAAACTATGCAGCAGAAAATGTAGTTCCAATGATTCCTGCTTTAGTAATATTGATTCCTCCATTACTTGCAGCGATAGGACTTCGTCTAGTTTTGTATGTTGGAATTCATAGAATAATTAATGTAATCACTTCTTTTCTAAAAGATTCCAATGAAGGCAAACCACGATATCTAAATTATGTTTCAACTATTGAAGGAATAATTGGTATCGGTATAATTTGGGCAGGCTTTAATCTATTTTTCACAGATCAAATTGATTACAACACACGATATGTAATTGGTGGTACTCTTGTAATCGGTTTTGCTTTAATTGCATTTTCAGTAGTTGATAGAATTAGAGCACGTGTTCTCACTCATATGTTTAAGAGAGATGTATACGTTAGATTTTTAACAATTATTGCAATTGCAATTATTGTTGCAGGTGTTGTTTCAGTCAACAACAGTATTGCTGATGCAAAGAAAATTGAATTTTTAGGACCATACACTGCTCAACAAATTGGAGTAAATCGTTATCTTGGAGAATTAAATGATGTACAAGAAAATATTCATGATGTCCAACTGACATCTGTTTCTGCAAATAACATTAAAAATTATGTAAAGCAAAATAGTGATGTTCTTGATGTAATTCGAGTATGGGATTGGGAGGCAGCTTTTGCCAAACTAAAGCCTGAAATAGGTTTGATTCCATATGTTGACTTTGAAGATAATGATATTCTTCGCTTTAACAATACATTATACTGGACTGCTTCAATGAAGCCAATTTTGCCTACATCTGTTAGCCTTGAAAACACATGGTATAACGAACATCTTGTTTACACTCACGCACCTAACGGATTTCTTACTTTAGAAGCAACTGATGGACAGATTGTTGACAGCGGTGAATTTTTCAAACAAAGAGAAATCTACTATGGTGAAGGAGGACTATTTGAGCAAACCTGGTCTGGTTATCCTAATTCAAGGGATGATCAAAACAGTGCCGAACTTGGAGGAGTATCTTATTCAGGTTTGGGTGGATTGGATGTTTCACCACCTTTGAGTTGGATATTTGAGCCAAACTTTTTGCTGTCATTTCCAGGTGAATCAGTACACATTATGAGATACAAAGATGTGCATGATAGAATGGAAATTTTGTATCCTTATTTTCTCTATGATTTATTTGGAAAAGAATTAGATTCACTCCCTGTTACTGATGGAGAAAATTCCTATTGGTTAATTCCATTGATTATTGGATTTGATACAGGAGATGTTCCTTGGTCTGTTGGAAATCCATACTTGCGTTTAGTAGGTTATGCCCTTGTTGATGCTTACAATGGTGATATCCAATTACTAAAAACTGGAGATGATTTCTTCACTGAAATGTTTGCTAGTCAGTATAAAGAACAATTCCAACCAATACCTGCATGGTTAGAAGAACAGATACGTTATCCTGTTGAATTATTCAACTGGAAAACAGAGATGTATAATATCTACCATGTAACTAATGTTGAGACATTCATTCAAGCCAACGAGTTTTATGAAATTCCACGTGGTCTTGACACATACTATGTTGAAGCAAAACCACCTGGATTCAAACAAACAGAATTCATAGGATTACTTTCATTGGAATTAAGAGGATCTCAGGGCAGAAATCTTGCAGGATACATGGTAGTAGAAAATGATCTTGCTAGATTAGGAGACTTGCAATTTTATGAAGTTCCATTAGACTCTGATACTAAATTAATTGGTCCTACAGCAGTTAGAGAAGCACTTGATAGAGATCCAGAATTTGCTCAACTAAAGACTCTATTGAGAAATCCAAGAATCGGTGATAATATTTTGTATCGTGTAGGTGATCATGATGTTTACTTTATTCCTGTATATACTGCAGGAGCTGGTGGAGTAGTTGCTCAACTAGGAACTATCGCAGCAGTGGGTGCTGCATTTAACGGAGAATATTTCGTTGGATTAGGTCAAACCCAAGAAGAAGCATTTGAAGCATACTTGAAGAAAGTTTCCGGAGTAGCCTCAACTACAACTACTGCTGATGATGATTATGTTGAATTAGTTAGAAATGATAGAATTGATATCATAAAATCATTATTTGAAACAAATGGAATTTCTGTTTCTGAACCTACATCTATTCAGATCCCACTGTCATTTAATGAAGGAGAACTCTTCTTCTTTACTGAAAGTGATCGTGCAGATGCTGAAAAATTCTTATCTGAATTCATTGATGACTTTGTAAAACCACGTAGTGACAGAGTATTCATGTGGCAAGAAGATACCAATCTTAACATTGGAACTGTATTTGTAAAAGATGGACTTCCTGAGATACATTATGTCTCAATTGAGGTAGGCAACTAGTTGCTTCTTGTTGTTGATAATGGCTCTCTCTATACAAAACAGTTAACTGATTTTTTAAGTGACAAAAGTATTGCATTTGAGAAACAATCTCCACAACTTTTAAACTTGGATTCACTTTCAAATTATGATTCTTTCATACTTTCTGGAAGGAGAAAAAATGAAAAAAAGATTAATGAAATTAATTCCAAAATTATACGACATTGTATTAAAAATGATAATAAATTACTTGGAATTTGTTACGGTGCAGAAATTTTAGCACTTACTTTGGGTGGAACAATTAAAAAAACTCTTCATTTTCACAAAGGAATTGAATCAATTCAAACTTTAAAAAATACTCCAATATGCAGTGATTCTTTACAAGTATTTGAAAGTCATAGCTATGAGATATCTAAATTACCTAGTGTTTTAATTACTCTTGCTGAATCAAAAAATTGTAAAAATGAAATTATTCAATATGAAAAAAAACCAATTTTTGGAACTCAATTTCATCCAGAAATGAGTCAAGATGGTAATGATTTAATTGAAAAATTTTGCTCTCTTTGATTGATTTTAATAACTCTCAAAATTTCTTAATTTTATGGAAGAAAACCATGAATTACTTTTACCTCTTGTAGAAGATGAAAATATTTGTCTTCCTTTACCAATTAATGTAGTATCAAAATATTGGAATATTGATTTACCTATGGCAGAAGCCATAGAATCTGCAAAAAAATATTCTGGATTTGATGGTAGTATTCTAATTGAAGGAATAGAAACTGCAGAAAGACATGGTTTAACATGCAAAATAGTTCATTCATCTTTAAATGAATTAAAAAAAATTATTGATTTAGGAATTCCACCAATCGTTATCCTTCCAGGGATTCCTGAAATTACACAACATGCATCTGTAATTACTGGTTATGATCAACAAGAAAAAACAATTTTACATTATATTCAAAAAGGCAATCAAGATGGAGAACAGCAAGAAGGCGCAATTCCTCAAGATATTTTTGAGAAAGAATGGTCTGAAGAAGGAAAATTACTAATCGTTTTAGCTCCTTCAGATATTTTATCATCTATAAACCTCGAAAATGACTCTAGTAACAAACCAAATAGATTATGTCTTATCTCTGAAAAACATAATATTTTAAAAAATACCTCTGAGGCACTTGAATCACTAAAACAAGCTATAGAACTTGATGGAGATAACTCAACAGCTCTGAATCTATTTGGTGCAATACTTAATGCTCAAAATTCTCCTGACTGTGTAAAATATTATGAAAGATGTTTACAAATCAATAATAGATCATATCTGGCTTATAATGGCCTAGGAAATTTTTATCTTAAAACAAATCAATTTGAAAAAGCAGAAAATTATTACACTAAGGCCATTGAGATTAATTCAAAAAGATCTGCAAAAATTTACAAAAATCGTGCATATATTAGAGAAAAACAAAATAATAATTCTGGAGCAAAAGATGATCTTAAAAGTTATTTGAAATATTATCCCAGAGCTCCTGATAGAGGAATTATAGAGCAGGCAATTAGAGAATTATAATGCGGAGTGCGGGATTTGAACCCGCGGCCTTCAGCTTGGGAAGCTGACGTCATACCAGACTAAACTAACTCCGCCTAGAGCAATTTCATCAACTATGATTAAATATCTTAATTGATAATTCAAAACATGGATGCAAGATGTCCTGAATGTGAAAAAGTTGCAATATTAGATGATGATATCACTAATGTGAAATGCCCTCATTGCAATTTTGAAGCAGATTATGAAACCTATCTTGAAATTATGAAAGATCAAGCAATCAATATGTCGTCTGAATATATTCCAGATAGACCTGGAATTTAATTACCAATAATTTCCTTTATCTGAGCAATCTAAATGAGCCCCACAATTTGGACAAAACATATGGCATGCTTGCATGTCCACCATTTTATTATCACATCTTGGACATCTGATCTCTTCTGTCATGCCTATCATTGTCAATCTTGATTTAAAAATAATGTCCAAAGGTTAATTAGTCGTTCAACTTTTTTTTGGAATAATTGGCAAACTTCAAACTTACAATTTCTGACATTAAAGGAAAATCACTTTCAAAAGAACTCAAGGATAATGACGCTAATCAATTATTGGGATTACAGTTAGGAAATGAAACTGATGCATCCATTGTAGGATTAACTGGAAAATTAAGACTTACTGGAGGCAGTGACAAATCTGGAGTTCCAATGAGAAGTGATCTTCATGGTGGAGCAAGAAAAAGAGTTTTACTTGTTAAAGGTGTTGGTTTACAAGATACAGAACATGGAATACGAAAAAGAAAATTAATGAGAGGGAATCTAGTATCAGAAGAAATCTATCAAGTAAATTGTAAATTTGATGGAGAATTGCCAGTTGAAGCTCCTGTAGAAGAAGCAACAGAAGAAAAAACTAAAGATAAAAAAGAATAACTTAACATATACCGATTCTACTTTTTTACACATGCATTGGAGAGAAACCCTTCCTGACTGGTACATCAAAAAATATGGCTATCAGCCATGTGTTAACATTGGTACTGCAGGTCACGTAGATCATGGAAAAACTACCCTGATTCAAGCTTTATCTGGTTCGTGGACAAGCGTACACAGCCAAGAGCTTAAACGTGGAATTACAATTCGTGTTGGTTATTCCGATGCTGCATTTTACAAATGCAAGAAATGTGAAGAACCCTTAGGATATTCTACAACCCCGAAATGCAACAATTGTGGAAAAGAAAGTGAACTGTCTCGAGTTGTTAGTTTTGTAGACAGTCCTGGACACGAAAGTCTGATGGCCAACATGCTTTCAGGTTCTGCATTGATGGATGGTGCAATGCTTTTGGTTGCAGCAAACGAAAAAGTTCCCAAGCCACAAACAAAAGAACATCTCTTGGCATTACAAACACTTGGAATTCAACAAATAGTTGTAG
>JABMOR010000038.1 GCA_013203245.1 Candidatus Nitrosopumilus sp. | reverse complement strand
TTGCCAAGGTACTCAAATGTGTGCCTCCCTAGCTCAGCGTGGTAGAGCAAGCGGCTGTTAACCGGTTGGTCACCAGTTCAAGTCTGGTGGGAGGCGCTCTGCTTTCTAAACTCGAGTTTTGAAATATTTTATTTTTGCAATGATATGGTATAGAAGATATAATTTAAGATGTTTCTAAATTCGAATATAGAAATATTGATCGGTTGTTAGTAATTGGTTTACTCTATTAGACAATATAGATCTAATAGATGATCGCATACTTAGAATGATGCAGGGGGTTTACATTGGTCAGAACTAGAAGGGCCAACAGATATTGTGTTGATTGTGGAGCAAGATTGGTGTATTATCCAAGATTGTCAAATCCAAAAGCCCCCAATGAACACAGAGTACTAGTTTACGCATGTCCAGATTGTACAGAAGACTTTGAAAAACCAAAAATGTTCTCAATTAAACGTAATCAAGTTGATGATCCTTTAGAGACAGTAGAAATTGAAATTACACAGTTGCAGAAAAAAGCAATAGTTGCAAAATAGAATGAATTATCATGTCACGTCCAGAAAAACCCAGAAGCAATGTTTGGTTTTTGCTACCAATTTTCTTTGGAGTGATTGGCGGAATAATTGCATTTTTTATTTTACGACAAGATGATTTACCCAAGGCAAAAAATTGCTTGTATCTTGGAATTGCGTTTATGATTTTTGGAATCATTCTAAATATTTTGATTGCGTCATCAGTTCCAGGCTTAGATTCAGGTTTTAATGTGAACATCTAACCAAGGATTCCTTGTTTTCCAGGTAAAGATAACTGTTATTTCTAAACTCGAATTTAGAAACATTATAAATTTAGCATGGCAATCATTCAGATTTAGAATAATATAGAACCAATTTGAAAGATGTTCTATGAGTGCATCCAGGATGAGAGATAATGTCGAGAGATGGATAATTCATGAAGGGCTCAAGTCAGAACAAGTAAAAAATCCTGAAAATAATTTTCAAATTCTTGTAAAACATGCAGGTAGATACGGAATTCCAGTCGATGTGTTTGAACCAAAAGGACAACCAGGAATTCTAGTAATTGGCGCCAAAGTTGAAATGAAAAATAGTCAAATTGCAAGATATCTTGGATTTAGTGCAGAAGAAAAAGAGAGATTTGAGAGTAAAGTGAATGATTTTTGCAACTCTATACAGGTAATTAATAAAATGATCACAGAGGATGGAAAACAAAAAGTCGGTGTCTATGTGGTTATGGATGATAAAGAAAACATCAATCAGCAGACAATGCTTGATGCAATAGACAGTGTGTCTGAGAAATATGACAAAACATCTAGATTTTTGCTGAAAACATTTTAAAAAAAATAGATGATTTATCAGTTCTACGCGGACCTTATATCAAAAAGTAGTCATGATATAGTATGAAAACCAAATTTTTAAAATTTAAAGAAAAAGGCAATTTTATAGAAAGCCAAATTCTCAAACTCAAGGCATCAAAAAACAAAGTTTTTGTCTTGACAACAATCGCAACTTTGGTGGTGTTTTTGAAATGAATATCTTCAATATTCTATTAAGACACACAGCAAGGGACTTTGAAATTAGTGTTAACATCACAGTTAACAAACTAAGAATCGAAAACAGAAGCACGCAATTTGAGGTGATTCAGAATTGAACATAATCAAAATGATAGATGAAATTCTGGATACATATGACAATAACGGGGTACAACCACATGAATAATTTCTTCAAAGTCGTGGGACTGGCTCTAGCAGTACATTTCATTGTAAAGACAGTTCAGAAGGAATTGAAGCAATAACACGTGAAGAAACAATAAATCACAAAAATATCCCAAAATGCTTCTTTATGGAAACTACCACCCACATACCCCCCTTATTTGAGATAAAATGTGTGTCCGATAGTGCACACACAGAGTAAAATCAGAATGTGTCTAAAATAAAGAATGAAAGAACACACTTTACAAATTGACGAATCTGTAATTAATGAAACATTTGCATCGACAAATAATGTCTTTGATGAATTTAGAATGTTTACATCCAGTCTATTTTTACAAATTTTTGATTGGATTACATCAATTTCAGACAATGTCCTAAAATGAGCAATTTTACAAAAATAAGCCTAGGCGTTAAACCCCCCCTGAAAAATACACGGTTTAGTCATGTTATGAAATTTTCAAAATGAGGCATTTGGTGGGGGGGTGTGACACTTGTGCCTAGATACAACATGCAACCATAATTCCACCAAGCTCTCCCAGTAAAACAACCCCAAACTATTGTGGTTGTGCGTAAAAGCTCAACCCCCTATTTTTTGTATAAAAAATAGAGAAAAGTGGTAAATTAATCACATGATCACAAAAAAAAGATCAACTTTGAAACATAAAACAACGACGAATTTGTCTCAAAGTCGGATGAAATACCATACAAAATTAGTAGAAAATCATCTATCTATTATCAGGAATTACAATTATGATCACATATTTTGTCTATAAACCGAGGGGGTTTTCACTATGATTCTACAATTTTCTGCGTTTCAACTATATACCAAAATTATCAAGAAAACTCATGGCAGGACTCGGCATTGTAATTGTAATTGGTGCAATTGTAGCTTCAATGGGATTTGCACTAATCACATACATGGAATATGAAACGAACTTCATTGAATCAAGTGTAGGAAATGCAGTAAATGTAGGGCCAGTCGAATATATCATAACATTTGAAGGTACACATAATGGAGATAAGGAAACAGTACCAGAAAACACGTTTGTGATGATAGGAATTACTGCAAAAAACACCAGTAGTGAAAAAACAATAATTTCAGGAGGGCAATTTTACATTGTAGATGAAAAAGAACAAAAACATAAAGCAGTGTTTGGTGAATTTTCTGCCATTGATTTGCATTTAGAAGCACTAGAACCAAACAAATCAATTCAAAGAACTACACAGTTTGATATTCCATACGATGAAGAAAAACAATACAAAATAATTATTCGTCCACAAAAAGATCAATCAACTACGGATACTGCTGTCATTTGTCTTACAAATTGTTGATCGTAAATTTCAAAAAATCAAAAAACGTGTCAAATTTTTCGATATTAAGCGTAGTAATGTGTGACTTTTACCATATAACACCGATGATTTTCGAAAAAAGTCATGGTAGCATCCAAAGCAAAAAGAGCCGAAGCAGCTAAAAAAGCAGCAAGAACTCGTAAGAGGAATGCAGCATTAGCAGAAGCAACAGCACTAAAAGCAGCAGCAGCTCGTAAAAGAAAAGCAGCAGCAACTCGAAGGAAAAACGCAACAGTAGCACCTAAGAGAAAAGCAGCTCCTAAACGAAAAGCAGCAGCAAAAAGAAAAGCAGCTCCAAAGAGAAAGGCAGCAAAAAGAAAAGCAGCACCAAAGAGAAAGGTCGCAGCTAAACGCAAAGCCGCTCCAAAGAGAAAGGCAGCTAAACGTCGACGTTAAGCTGTCCTGCTATATTTTTTCAAATCCACCCTACTGAATGTATTATGTTTCTAAACTCGAATTTAGAAACATTCTAAATTACTCACGCATCTTCAATTCAGGTAGAACAAAAACTTTGAGAGGTTTAATTTTTAGAATGATTCGTTTCTCATCATCACTTTTGAAAGGATAATGTTCTCGCCCCATGTATTGTTGTGTTAGTTTGTCTGCATGTATGTAATCATAGTCTGGAATTAATTCATCCACAGTTCCACGAATTGTTGTCATGTCAAGTGGATTATCTTTTGATACGACAGATACTGCCACTCTGTTATCTCGTAAAACATTTTTGTGTTTTATTCTACCTTCTGCAGTGTTTATCAAAACATAGCCATCTTCATAATTTGCCCATACAGGGGAAACTTGTGGCGAACCGTCTTTCATTATAGTTGCAATAAAGACCAAGTTTTTTTCTGAAAACAGCTTGATAACTTTCTCATCCATTAATTTTCACAATCCAGAATTGATGTTGATTGTTTTCTGACATCGGGCATCATAACGGCTTTTTCAGAGTGTTTTTGGTATATTTTTTGTCCCAGTACAAAAATCGAATTGATCGGTTTCAGGTGATTTAACATGTTAATCTCAGTGATTATTTTGTACTGGATTTTTCAAGAACATTAGTCATTGCTCTATTCATAATCTCCATTACAATGTATTGAGAGTATTCTACAGATTTTTTTCCCTTTGATTTTGTAGTTTTTGGAGTCAATCCTTTTACAAGTTTTTCAATTTTTGTCGAAGTGTTATTGATGATTTTTGAATATGTTGAATCAAAATCCTCAGGAGTCTGAAAATCCAACAATTTTGTAGATGTGCTGTAGAATTTCGTAATGGCTCCACGAGATTCTTCAATTCTTGCAATTTCTATCAATCCAGATACTTTTAGAATTTCTAAATGATGGCGGACAGTGGTTAGAGCTTTTTTGTATCCTGTCTTTCTGAGAGCAGTAGAAATCTGATCAGCTGATAATGCTTGATGATATAGAATTTCAACAATTTTTGCCCGTGCAGGGTCGTCAATTGCACGTGCATGTCCAATATTTGTTGTAACAGTACGATTAACTTTGATTTGTTTTTCTAGTAACGTAGACATACAGAATTACCTTACAGAACCGATCTAAAAGATCCGCGTATCATATTTTTTTGTCTAATCGCATCAATTTTTGTTTACTTTAATGAAAGTTGTACTGCTATCACAATAACACCAACCAGTACAATAAACATTGTAATGCATTCAATGTTTTCAATAGCACTACAATTAATATAGTATAGGATGAATAATTATTGTAACGGTTTTAAAATTTTTAAAAAATATCAAAAAAGGCAGATCCTGGAAAAGATGTTGTCAAATCACCTATCAGGACGATATTTTGTAAAGGGTCAAAAATAAAGTTCGAGTTGTACAGTATGTGTTAGGAGTAAATATGATTAAGAGTTGGATGCGAATACTATTGCTTGTTTGATATCTGCAAGTCTTTCATCAAATATTTCAGAAATAGTATTCATCATTTGAAAAGTAGATTCAGCGTTTGTAGTTTGTCCAGTATCAATGAACTTGTTTTTCATGTATTCAGTAGATTTTGCTATAAATGAATGATATACCATTCCAAATATGCAATCATCAGAATTTACATCCCAATTTGCAGAATTAACCATGTTGGTGTATGATGGGATTTGATGGATTACTATATCCAATAACGTCTCAAGTTCTTTTTTGTCTTCTAAAGAGTCCACACTTTACAACTTGACTCGTACCTAAAGAGCATTTCCAGTTAATTTCTCATATGCTATCACATACCGCTCAGTCATCTTTGAAATAATCTCTTGAGGGATATCAGGAGCTATAGGTTCTTGACCTGCATCACGCGCATCATCGAATTGTTTCTGATATCCATTTGCAGTTAACCAATCACGTAAGAGTTGTTTGTCATATGCCTCTTGTATTTTTCCGACTTTAAAGGAATCTTTAGGCCATAAACGGTATTCATCAGGACCAATAGAATCACCTAATGTAATTTGACCATCAAGCAATCCAAATTCTAATTTCAAATCAGCCAAGATAAAACCAACATCATCTGCAATTTTTGTCATCTTTTTGTAAATGTCAATGGATGTTTTCTCTAGCCAGGCGTATTGTTCTTCTGTAACCAGGTTCATTTCCAATGCTTTTGCTTTGTTAATTGGTATATCATGTTCAGATTTTGTAGTAGGATCAAATATCGGCTCAGGTAGTTTTGCAGCAAGTGTTGTATTGGTTCCTTCAGGTACTATCACTTCACCTTTTTTCCATCTACTAACCATACTGCCATAAAAATAGCCTCGAACTACACATTCTATTGGAAGCATTTTCATCTTTTTTACAACAATCTCAGTGTCAGATTCTCGCCTGATGAAATGATTTGGTACAGATAATTCATTAAACCAAAACTCTGCAAATTTGCAAAGAATTTCCCCCTTGCGTGGAATATCTTGTTTGAACTTTACATCGTATGCTGAAACCCTATTTGAGAATTTGAATAAAATGCTAGACTCGTCTATATCGTAAAGATCCTTTACCTTACCACTCGTAAGAAACTTCAACAAAGTATAGTTGATTTTGATATAATTTAACTTCTAGGATGTCGGACCAATTAAAAAAATTATTGTTTTGCAGATGCTGATGCTTCAGGTGGGGAATTGACAGGATCTACTGTAATTACCACAGTGTCAACGCTAGCTCGTCCATTGTCATCATATACTTTTAGTTCAAAAGTTAGAACCTTGATTTCGTTATTATTTACAGTTGGACTGGTAAATGAAATGGCAATACCCGAAGTTGAAGATAGTTTTACACTCTCTCCAGACAACTGAGTCCATTTGAATGAAAGTTGTTGGTCTTCTGGATCATGGCTTTTACTCCCATCTAATGAAACTTTTACATGTTCATTTACTATTTTATTCAAACCTGCATCAGATATTATATCAAGACTAATTGTATTCTTTACCAAAATATCCATACTGTCTGAAGAAGAATAAGTTCCATCAGTTACTGTGCAAGTAAAAGTCATTGTTGAATCACGAACAACGTTTGGAATTTTTACCATGGTGTCAGAACTGTCAAGTTGTTCGATTACAGCTTTTGATAGAGTATTCCAAGAATAATCTAGTCTGGTAGTATCAGGGTCTGTTCCAATACAGTGCAAGTTGACAGGAGTATTCTCATTAACAGTCATATCTGCACCAGCATTAGCTTTTGGAGAACTGTTTTTAGGAGATACAAAGATTACAACTGAATCTGAATTAGTTAATCCTTCAGGATCTGTCACAGTTAATTCAAATGCCAATCGTTTAGAAGAAGTAGGAGCAACATCGGGTGCAGTAAATGATAACTTTAGATTAGATTTATCAAAAGATACTTTATCACCAAAAATCTGTCTCCATTCAGTTTTTAGATTATCACTATTCAAATCAATTGCAGTACCCATAATAGATACATCATCACCACCATGTACTCTTTTATCAGTACCAGCATATGCACGTGGAGGACTATTAACAGTGCTTACAGTAATAACCACATCGTCAGTATCAGAATTTCCTTTTACGTCAGTCACTTTAAGCTCAAATGTCAAAGGTTCAGACAAAGATTTGATTGATGGAGTAATTATGTAGGCAAATGCACGAGTATCTTCATAAATCTTCGTTGGAATGCCTGATTTTTGAGTCCAAAGATATCTAATATTATCACCATCAAGATCAGTTCCAATTCCTTTCAGGTCTACATATTTTCTTTGAGGAACGTTTTGATCTTTTCCTGCATCAGCAATTGGAGCATGATTTGATGGAATCACTTTGACTAGAGCCATATCATTTGCATATCCGTTACCTTGAGAATATCCAGTGACATGAAATGACATTATTTGTTCATGATCACCTACAGTTGGAGCTGTAAATTCAATGTGATCTCCAGAAAGTGAACTTAGTTTAACAGAAGGTCCAATGACCTGAACCCAAAGATAACTAATCGGTTGATTATTCAATGTATTTCCAGTAACATCAAGGCTTACAGTTTGACCTTCAGTAACTGTTTGTATAGGTCCTGCATCAATTGAAATAGATTTATTGTAAAGTTGGCTAGAGAACAATATTACATTTACAGTGTCACTTGCAACTCCTCCAAATCCATCATCAACAGTAATTTTAAATGTTAGTGGCTCATTTTGTGAAAAATCAAAGTAAATAGGCTGAAGTGTAAGATGTTTTTTTGTAACATAAGACAAACCTGCTTGTTGTCCGGAAAGTTGTTCCCATTTGTAGGTTAGAGCATCTCCATCTTTATCAGTAATTTGAGGAATAATACTAATTGCATTAATTGACTTGATTGCAAAAATATCATTTCCAGCATTTACAACAGGGGGATGATTTACAGAGTTTACAATAATTTCAACAGTATCTGAATTGTTTTCTCCAAGAGGATCAGTAACTAGGAATTCAAAAGTCAGTACTTTGATTTCCCCGTTTTTCACATCGGGGGCCATAAATGTTGGTTCTGACACAGTATTTGATGATAAAATTACTGGTTCACCGTAAATTTAAGTCCATTTGAATGTCAGGTCACCAGCATCAGAATCGCTGCCTTCTCCAATTAAAGTCACAAGTTTATTTTCAACTACGTTTACAGATTCTATTTCAGAAAAAGAGTTGGACGTGCTTCCAAGAATTAAAACTCCCAAAATTAATGGTAATAAAAGATAAAAATTCACTGTCAACATTTCAAAAATGATCCTATTAACCATTATGGAGGTGTTATTCCCGAGTCAATTCATAAAGGCAGATGGCGATATTCAAAAATACTGCATCATAACAGGTAATAAAATGAGTAACCTCGATGAGTCTATCGGAAAGATACTGTTAGAACTTCAAAAAGATGACCCAGACACATTCAAAAAATTAATGAAAAAGGCTCAAGAAGAAAATCCAGAATTATTTGAAGAAGACATTGATGCTGAAAACAAAGACATTGACGAGTACAATCTCAAAATAGACGAGTATAACAAAAAAGTAGATGAAGAGTAAAGAAATCTAGGTGTGAATAACTATATAGATTTTATAGTAAAACGGTATTTATGGACTAGATGCCTATATCCTGTTAAAATCTAAGTATATTATGAAATTGTACGACTTTGATTTCATTGAATGTTATGATGAAGAAACAAATTATGACTTTGATGAAGACTAGAAAAAACCAACAGAGAATTTAGGAGCACATTACTCCTACCATCTTTGACATCTCATGAGGTGTTTTGTTTACAAAATTTACAACTGCATTCAAACATGCCAGCTTTTCCCATGCATTGATCATGATGCTCATTATAGCATGTATTACAGACGACCACTAGGCAACAACTTTCTTTATGTGAGTTTTTTCATGAATCAATACCTTGTCAAAAGTATCAGAATTTCCATCCCAATGAAATTTACATTTTTTACAATTGTATTTCATTTTATTTTGATTTTTCCTCTGGTTTGTTTTCAGATTCTTTGAATGCGTTTACATCTTCTGAAGTTTTGGTTTTACAGAAACCAAATTTTAATTTTCCAAGTATTTTTTTAAACATACTCTGTATTTGCCATACTCGTTATATACCGATGGAATTTTTGGAGTTTGTGCCTAACTTTCTATATATTCATACATAATTCTATCAATTATTAAGCAAAAATAGATATTCTCGGTAAATCACTATATAGTTATGGCAGGATATCTAGGAAACAAATCAAACAGTACAGTTCACCATCTTGGAGCAATGACATCAGAATGTAAAATTGTTGAAATAAAAAAATTAGATAAAACATACTTTGTCCCAGATACTCTAGAACAAGCAATCATAGAAAAATTCACACAATGTAATTATTGTATCAAAAACTAAGAAAAAATATCAAAAATTATTGTACTTTAACACCATTCCAAAAAGCAACCATCCCTTTAATTTTAGAGGCAGCATCGTTTGGTTCTGCATAATACCATGCACAGTCTTTGTTTGTTTTTCCATTCACATCTAGAGAATAGTAATTTGCCTTTCCTTTCCATCCACATACAGTAGTTAGTTCAGTTTTTTTAAAATACTCCTCTTTGATTGAATCAAATGGAAAATAATGATTCCCATCAACTTCAACAGTTTCATTACTTTCTGCAATTACTGCATCATTCCAAATTGCTTGCATAATTATCAAAACAATTTACTATATTTAATCAAATCCCCAAATTAATTGGATTTTAAATTTTGGTTTTAACTTGCTCACGTTTTGTAAAATCAGGTTTTATTCCCAATGAATCATAGTTTCCTGAAGAACAAGTAAAGCACATTGAATCTTTTGCCATTCCAACTGCATCAGCTAGATTTTCAGCATCATTATATGCTAAAAAGTCAACACCAATACTTTTTCTTACCATTTCAGTAATTTCATCACTAGTCATTGTTTTTCCATCAGTAAATGTAGCAAGTTCCTCTTGAGATGGGAAATCAATTCCAGCATAACAAGGATAATTAATTTGAGGATATGTAATTAACATGCTAATTTTTTTAGCGCCGGCACGACGAAGAGCCTTAACAATAGCCTTTGAGCTAGTACCTCGAACTAGACTATCATCAATTACTACAACATGTTTATCTTTAATTATTTCACTAATTGGAATTATCCAGCGATTTATTTCAACTCTATCACTTTGATGAGGTTCAATGAAACTTCGCAATGGACCTTTCTTAC
Source organism: Candidatus Nitrosopumilus sp. (assembly GCA_013203245.1). GTDB lineage: Archaea > Thermoproteota > Nitrososphaeria > Nitrososphaerales > Nitrosopumilaceae > Nitrosopumilus. The sequence goes on along the minus strand of JABMOR010000038.1, from coordinate 12,630 downwards.
TATACCTGTCTTTTAGCAAACCTTCATCAAAAGATACGCCGAGTTCTTGGGCATATCCTAATGCCGCAGGTCTTGCAGAATCAGGCACGGGGATTACCAAATCAGCGTCTTTAATTGGGAATTTCCTTGCCATAAATTGTCCAATTTTCTTTCTTGAAACGTAAATGTTGTGCCCCTCCATGTTACTTGAAGGATGTGCAAAGTAAGTAAATTCAAAAGAGCAATGTGCACGAGAAGAGTCAGTTGAAAATAATTCACTCTCCAAACCAGTTTTACTTAATTTAATTAATTCACCTGGAACCACATCTCTTTGAAGAGTTGCACCAACTGCAGTAACGGCAGTTGATTCAGAAGTTACAATGTAAGTGTCATCAGAGTCCTTGTATCCCAATACCATTGGACGAAATCCTTTAGGATCACGTGCAGCGTAAACAGAATTATCATCCGAGATAAATGTAAAACAATAAGAGCCAACCATCTCATTTTTGAGAATAGATAATGCTTTGCCCATCCCGCCATTCTCAGAAATTAATGCTACAAGTCTTTGTGCCGCAACAAGTGTGTCACTTGCATTTTGTGGAGTGAAAGAACATCCTCCAACTAAATTAGATAGTTCTTGTGCATTAGCAATTGTCCCATTATGTGCAATGCATAGATCTTTTACTTTCAATGGTTGTGCATTTTCTAGGGTGCTAGTACCCATTGTGGAATATCTAACATGTCCAATTACACATGGAGATGCATACTCTTGAGCAAGTTTTTTAAAATCAGATGAAGAATGTGAAACTAATCCTATTTTTTTAAACGGTGGTTTGTTTGGAACTGCAAATCCCCAAGCTTCTTGTCCTCTGTGTTGTAAAGCTCGTAATGCATCAAAGACCATTGGAACTACATTTGTTCCAGATAAACTGTAAATTCCAACAACACCACAGTTTTCTTTAACTTTAGGCAAATCTAGACAGACCCCGTTTGGAAAGATATCATCAAAGGGTTAGAAAAAGTGTAAAACTTGGCTGATAAATCAGTTAATGCCTTCATCCCCTGATCCATCATTCATTTTGAACAATAAAAATGCTGATCAGTTTTGGCGATCATAAATTGTCAATAAGAGTAAAAGTAATCATTTCTTAATTTGTTATTGAAATCCAAGTAAATGGGCAAATACCCATTTATTTTTGAAGTAAAGCGCGTCGGAGTGTAGAATCTCTACTTACAATTACAAATTTGTACACAATGTTTTCAATGCAAAATTTCCACATTTTGGGCACCAATATTTTTCACTAAATCTATTTTTCATGCCAATCTTCTCGTAGGGAATCAATTTCTACTTGTGTTATTTTGGATTTTGTTGGAACTAATTTAGAAACTGATCAAAAAATATGTTATAGCGTGTTATGCCTGAAATGCTATAGAAAAATGGAAAAAAGACCTAAGTGAAGCAAAAACCCAGTAATGAGATGAGGATATCATTTGCTTGAATTCGATGAGAAAGTCTTCTACGCCATAATATCTTTAGTAATTTCTGCAGGTATTTTTTTGGGAGTCAAATATTTTTTAAAAAGATTCTTTTCTGGATTAAAAGGCACTGCCAAACTAACAGGGCTAATCTCAATAGGCATAGTTGCAGGTGAAATATTATACCTTGGAACATCATTTGATATATTTTCATTAGCAATAGAAACAGTCATAGCTGTAGGAGGAGCAGTTTGGTTTTTGTTATTAGCATTACAAAACCATCTCAAAAATATTTCATCAGGTCTTAGTAATTATTTGAATCCTGAAATTGGTATTGGAGACATGATTGAAATAAATAATCAAAAAGGCATTATTGTTTATCTAGGTTTGACAAAGACTACTATAATGACAGATGATGGCGCAAGAATATTTGTGCCAAACCTGAAATTTACTGAAGAGTTATTGAAGGTGTTTCATAAAAAACAACAATGTAAACATTTTAAGCAAATTACAAAGACTGTTTCTCCAAAAACTCAAGGTTGTGAGGAATGTGAGAAAGATGGAAATCAGTGGAACTCTTTGAGAATGTGTCTTGACTGTGGCCATGTTGGATGCGATAGGTCATCATCTGGAAAACACGCCGAAGAACATTTCAAAAAAACTAAACATCCCATCATGATAGAACTGCCAGAAAAAAGGTGGAGTTGGTGTTACATCCACGACTCTTATTATTAATTTTCTAAATAATGTTTGAACTTGAGCATATAGTTTAGAATCTAAAAGTCGAATCAAAATAAATGGGCAAATATCCCATTTATTTTTTCTCCAACTCTTCTATTTTTAATACAAGTTCTTTTATTTTATTTCTTAATTCAATATTTTCATCTCTTAGAGAATCCCTTTCTTTAGTGAGTATTTCATTAAGATCCATGTATTTTCTACGAGAATTTCAAACTTAAGCGTATAGTTTAGAATTTCAAATATTTTCAAATTTTTTGAGTGATTTTAGGCTTATTTTAGAATAGATCCAACCAGAGTAATAACCACGATTGCTATTCCAACCATAATTACCCATCTTGCAACAGTATTGGATAGGATTCCAGACAGTATCATAAGTGATTTTTCTTTCTATTGAATGAACTTAAGCGTATTGGAGTTTAAAATATGGAGGAGAAAGTATTGTTAAAATGAAAACTATACGGTTAAACAGATTTTTTGCCGTGTAAAACTAGATTTGGAAGTGCATGTAGCCAAATTTCGTGTGCTTTTTTCAAATCAAGATCAATTATTAATTTTGAAGCATTTGTAAATTGAATTTGGTTACCACCAAACTGACCGATTTGTTCAAATGATACTTTGTTCTTTTTGAGAATCTCCTCAATCATTGAGATATTTTTCTTGTCAAATGATAATAGGTATCTAGAATGACTTTCAGAAAATAAAATTCTATCAACATCTAGTTTTTCACCAGGTACTTTATCCAATGAAACTTTGCAACCAATTTGATTAGTCATACAAATTTCAGATACTGCAACTGCCAATCCCCCTTTGGAGCAGTCGTGTGCAGATTTGATGAGATTTTTATCAATTATGTCAAGAACAGATGTCATGTGTTTCTTTGAATCCTCAAAATTAACTGTAGGACATTTTCCTCCAACAAATTTATGAATATACTCAAAGTATTCAGAACCGCCAAGCTCATTTTTAGTATCACCAATAATTAGAAGACAGTCATCTTGGGAAATTTTCTGAGGAACCGAGGGTTTCTTGTCAATTAGTCCAATAACACCAATTACAGGAGTTGGCTTTATTGAGCCTGTAGGAGTCTCATTGTACAGACTAACCTTACCACCAACACATGGAATTTTAAAAAATTTAGCAAAATCAGTCAATCCTTTCAATGACTCTAAAAACGTCCAAAAAATTTCAGGATCCTTTGGATTTCCAAATTGAAGATGATCGAGCATTCCAATGGGTTTTGCTCCAGTACACACAACATTTCTGCATGCTTCCTCAAAGCAGCCAATTGCACCCTCTCGAGGATTAATGTAACATTGTTTTGGATTACCGTCAATTTTTGCAGAAAGGTATTTTCCATTATCTAATCGTAATACAGATGCATCAGTTCCAGGTTTTACAACAGTTCTAATTCCAACTTCATGATCATATTGCCCGTAGACCCAAATCTTACTTGCAATGTTTGGTGATGCAAGTAACTTCATCATAAGTGCAGAGTAATCAGAGATAGGTTTGAATTTCTGTTCATCCTCAATTGTTTTCAAATAAGATGGCTCTTTTGAGGGCAAATCAAGTAGTGTGGCATTAGCTACAACATCAGCAGACAAATTAGCAACTGTCTTTTCGCCTTTTTTAATATGCACTTGATTATCAAATTTCACTAAGCCAATTACAGAACAACCAATACGGAATTTCTTACAAATCTCTTCTAGTTTTTTTAATTTAATTTTACTAGTAACAATTAGCATTCTTTCTTGTGATTCAGATACCATGATTTCATCTGGAGTCATATCAGATTCACGAGTGTGAACTTTATCGACATCCATCTCAATTCCAATGTCTAATGCATCAGCAGTCTCAGAAATGGCACAAGATAAACCGCCACCACCAAGATCCTTCATCGCGTGAATCAATCCATCATTTCTTGCCTGCAAAACAGCCTCGATAATTAATTTCTCAATGAAAGGGTCAGGAATTTGAACGGCAGAACGGTCCTCAGATTCTAAAGAGTCAGATGCAAATTGAGAGCCACCAATGCCATCCCTGCCAGTTGAACCACCCATCAAAACAACAATGTCGTCTTTTTTTGCATGATTTTTAATTAAATTTTCTTTTTTACCAAAACCTAATGCAGCTACATCTACCAATGCATAGTTTTTGTAGCATTCATCAAACTCTACTTCCCCACCAATAGTTGGAATACCTAAACAGTTTCCATAATCAGCAATTCCAGTAACTGCATTTTTGAAAAGCCATCTAGCTTGTAAATCTGTTTCAATATCGCCAAATCTCAATCCATCAAAAATTGCAATTGGTCTTGTTCCAGCAGATAAAATATCTCGAATTACTCCACCTACACCAGTTGCAGCACCGCCGTATGGCTCTACAGCAGAGGGATGATTATGACTTTCAATGTGTGCTGTAACAACATAACCATCACCAACATCTAAAACTCCAGAATCATATCCTTTCTCATTAATTACTAGAGGCCCATCCATTGGCAACATTTTGAGATGTCTTTTTGAAGACTTGTAAGAACAGTGTTCAGACCATTCAGCAGCTACAATTTGTAATTCTGTAGAAGTTGGGTCTCTGCCAATTTTAGATTTTAGCTCAGCTAGTTCTTGCTCTTCTAAACTCATTTGGTAACACCCATTTTCGTCATTAATGATTCAAAGATGAGAGAAGAGGGTTTGTTATCAATTGGATTGATGTCAGATTCAACTGCCCTTTCTGGGTGAGGCATCATTCCAACAACATTTCCATCCTCATTACATACGCCTGCAATTCTATCTGCTGAACCATTTACAACCTCACTGTATCTAAAAACAATTTGATTTTTCTGGTTTAATTTTTTCATAGTTTCATCATCAGCATAATATCGACCATCACCATTAGCTATTGGGATTGGGATTCTCTCATCTAGTTTGAATTGATTTGTAAATGGAGTTTTGTTATTTTCTACAATCAGATTAGTCCATTTGCACATAAAATTAAGAGACTCATTTTTGAGCAATACCCCTGGAAGCAATCCCGATTCGACAAGAATTTGAAATCCATTACATACACCTAAAATCGGAATTCCTTTTTCAGCCATTTTTTTAACATCTTTGATAATTGGACTGTGAGCTGCAATAACACCCGGTCTTAATCGATCACCATAAGAAAATCCCCCTGGAAGAATTACTGCATCGATATTTTCAGGTAATTCTTTTTCATGCCAATAATATTCAGCATTAAGATGGAATACGTCAGTCAATACATGATACATATCACGATCACAATTACTACCTGGAAAAACTACAACTGCGACTTTCATAATTCTTCAAACATTTAGAGATATTTAATTTGAATCTAGCCCGAGTAAACTCTTATGTAAACAAATCACTTGATCGCTATGAATCAAGTAAGGGACATTATGGAAAAAAATGTAATCACCATAGATTACAGTAAAACTGCACTTGATGCATCAATTATTCTAAAAGAAAGAGAGATCAGTTTTCTCGTGATTATGAAGGGAGAAAAAATAATGGGAATTGTTTCAGAAAGTGATATTGTAAGAAAGGTTGCAGCTGAAAATCTCAAACCATCAGAAATAAAACTAGAAGAGATAATGTCTAAAAATTTCAAATGGGTCACACCGGATACAAAAATAGAGCAGGCAGTTCAAAAGATGCTAAACAGTATCATCAGGCGTTTAATCGTGCTTGAAAATGAAAAATTAGTCGGAGTGATCACTCAGACAAATTTTGCAGAATTTCTCAGAAGTAAATTATTGATTAACGCTACAGTGGACAACATAGAGTCAGAACAGAATTAATTTTCAAAGACATCAATTGTGACTATACTTACCATAGGATTGTAAATTCTTAGTTCATCACAAATTTCTTGCACTTTGGACTGGGCGGATTTTTTATCGTTTTCTTGGATTGTAAATTTCAACATCTTTGCAGTTTTAATGTTTGAAACAGTTTTGTGAGTTCCTTTTAGAACTAAATCATTTAGAATAGTTTGGCCTTCAGGGTCACTAATTCCAGGTTTATTTTCAATAGTTACATTAACTTGAAAAATGGTCATTTACAAGTTGAAAAATCAAATCGAGGTTAATCTATCTTCCGAATAATTTTGTGCTTTTATAACGAATTTAACAATACTTTCAAGTTTTATTTTTTTCCTTGATAATTCTAGTAACTTCTTTAACTAAATCCTCATCTTTCTTTACCAAGTCTTGTAACTCTTTTTTGTATTCAACATCACCCCATTTATCTAAAGCAAACATTTGCTTCACTAGATTTACAATATCAGATTTGTTTTTCTGATGGTCGTGTTTTGCATTATCTAAATTATCCATAATCGTAATTCAGAATCCATTAACTTAGTTCAAGTGGCATTGGTTGTCTAGCAAGACCCTTGTTATTCCACACCCCTGCATAATTAGGATCAATTTTGATTGCTTTGTCATATGATGAAACTGATTCCTCGTATCTACCAAGAGAATTCAGTGCATTACCTTTGTTATTCCACGCCTCTGCATCTTTAGGATTAATCTCCAGGGCTTTATCGTAACATTTGATTGCTTCATCGTATTTGTCAAGATGATACATTGCACGACCTTTGAAATTCCATGCAACTGCATTATTAGGATCAATTTCTAGGGCTTTATTCAACGATGCAATTGTTTCATAGTATTTGACAAGGAAATACATTGCACGACCTTTGTTATTCCATGAATCTGCATTATTAGGATCAATTTCTAGGGCTTTATCATAACACATGATTGCTTCATCGTATTTTTCAAGATTATACAGTGCACGACCTTTGAAATTCCATGCAACTGCATCATTGGAATTAAACTTTCTTCGTCGTGCTCTTTGAAAAATTTCTTCACTAGAATAACCATCACCATCAGCATGACCATATTGATCATAGACTTGTTTTTTTTCAGGATCTGAAATAACGGCATATGCTTCAGAAATTTCTTTAAAATGTTCTCCAGCATCTGAAAACTGATTGCGATTGGATTGATTACGATCAGGGTGGAATTTTAATGCTAATTTTCTATACTGTTGTTTAACTTCATCAGGTGAAGAGGATTTTGTGACACCTAAAACCTCATAATAATCACGTTTTGTAGCCATGAATCATACCTCTATCATAATTATTGTATAAATCATTGAATTAGAAATTTTGTTGGATTTTGTTTCATCAGTTGATTATGTTATTGGATTTCATAGTCATTACTAGATAAAAGACACGAAACTAAAACACTCAGGTTTGTTTAATATATCAGAATAATTCACAATATTTTAGAATGGCAAAAGGTAGAATGAGATACTGGAAAATAACATCTGAAGAATTAGCAGGTTATGCATATGATGAGAAAAATTTGCTAAATTGGGAAATCAAATGTATTAGAGAACCAGAAGTAGAGGCTCATTTTATCGGTGTTTTCATGTTTAGAAATGGAACAGCATATGATTATGAATCAGTTAAAGGAATCTGTTATTTTTACAACAATATAGATAGAAAAGAATTACCAGAAATTACCAAATTCCTTCAAGAAAAATATAACGGTAAAGAGATGGAGAAAGGAGATAGAATTATCCTAAAAGGCTCTGATGAAATCTATTCAGCCACAGACATTTCAAATTTGGCAAAAGGAATGGAGTCTAAATTTAACGTAAAGGCCACCATATCATTAGAATTTGCAGGAATTACTGCCGATGAACTCAAAGAGGCAGGACTTCCAGAAGCAAAATTATTGCCAATTCCGACATAACTATTATAGTTTAGAATTAAAGATAACAAATGTCCGAAGAACTAGATGGCATAAATCAGCATCTTAAAGAATTAAGAAAAAGAATAGTTAGAATAGTTTTAGTGATAGGAGGAATTTCAGCATTTCTTTTAATGTTTCATGCAGAACCAATTCAGATAAACCAATTCACATTGTATTATCCAACACTTGAACCAGTTCACAACATTGCAGCACAGATTACAAATCACATGAGAATAGATCTAGTTCCAGAAAGTGTACAGTTAATTCAAACTGCCCCAGGACAAGCATTTTTTGCTCAAATGTATGTTGCAGCACTTGTCGGAATTGTTGTAGGAATGCCAGTAATCATCAAAGAAATGGTAGGATTCATCAAACCAGCATTAAAAGAAAACGAAATCAATGTAAGCAGAAGTATTTCATTACCCGCATTAGGATTATTTGTCGCAGGCTGTGTATTTTCTTATAATTTTGTAATTCCATACATGTTAGATTTTTTGTATAAATATGGAGAAGGAGCAGGGCTAGTTACTTTTCTCAATGTAATGGAATTTGTAACATTTGTGTTACAATTTTTGTTAGCTTTTGGTTTTTCATTTCAACTTCCTCTAGTAATGTATGCCATAGCAGCATCAGGAATGGTTGATGCTGATTTTTGGAGAAAGAATATCAGATATGCAATAGTAGTCATAGTAATCTTTGGAGCAGTGATCACTCCAGATGGAACAGGAGTGACAATGATGTTTGTTGCAGGCCCAATGATTGCACTGTATGTGGCAGGCATGATAATCATTGAACGTAAAGATAAAAAAAAAGTTGAACACTTAAATCTGAAATCGTAAATATTTTACAATATGCTAGGAGGCCAAGAGATCATCATATTAGTAATCGTTATCGGGGTATTGATTTTTGGTGCAAAAAAGATTCCAGAACTAGCCAAAACATTTGGTAAAGCCAAAGGAGAATTTGAGAAAGGAAAAATTGAAGCAGATAAAGATCTTAAAGAATTCAAAGAAGAGTTAGACAAAGACCCCAAGGATAAAGAAGTAAAATCAGACTAATTTTCAGCAATTTTTATAAAATTATCCAACATCTTATCGTAATCATCCTTGAAATTATTTTTCCTAAACATTGCAGATATCATCATTTTACCTTTAAATTTCAAATCCACATCTACTAGGATTTTAGTTGCATTTTCAAGTTCGATAAACTCTTGCTTGAATTGACTTCCTTTTGCATCACCGCCAATCACAAAAATTTCATGTAAAAATGGTTTTTGAGAAACATGTTTTGCCATAATTAGTAATTCAAGTCCCCCTAGAATCAAATGTTCTTCAACTACTGAAACATTTCCACGCATTGAACGAATACGAACTGATGGAAAATGTTGAGGTATTATTCTTTGATAGTTTTCAAAGTTTGAGAAAATTTCAAAAACATCATCACGATTATTCTTAACGATTTTTTCTAAAGAGAACTTTGGCAATGGTAGTTTAGAGAGTACCCCATCGAGGGTATAAATTGTGCTCTATATCAAACTGGTCTAAACATTTTCCAACACCATGATTTACAATATCATCAATAGATTTTGGTTTAGTGTAAAATTCAGTTACAGGTGGCAAAATAACAATGCCCAATCTGGCAAGTTTTAACATGTTCTCCAAATGAATTGCAGAAAGAGGAGTTTCTCTAACCATCAAGATTAATTTTCGAGATTCTTTAATCGTAACTCCAGCTGCTCTTGCTACTAGAGTATCATCATAGCCATTTGCAATTGCAGCTAATGTCTTCATACTACAAGGGGCAACAATCATTCCATCAATTCTATGAGTGCCACTTGAAACACTAGAGGCCATATTTTTTTCATCAGAGATATTTGTTGCAAGTGATTTTACATAATCAATAGTAAAATCAGTTTCCATGGAAATACATTTTTCTCCCCATTCAGAAATGATCAAATGAGTTTCAATGTTTAATTTTTTGAGGGTTTCAAGCATTCGAATCCCATAGATAACACCAGTACTTCCAGTGATTCCAATTACAAGTTTCAACAATTAATCATTGGAATTTACAGTATTATATATATATCATAGATATTGAGGAATTAACACTAGATATTTAGAGAATCTTCATTTTCAGCATCAGTCAATCCTTGATTTGCTTTTCTTCGTTTAAGCCACAAGAAAATACATCCAACAAGCATGGCAGGAAGAAGAATTGCACCAAGTATTTGAAGTTCAAAATTGTAAAGCATGATTCGAATCAAACAGTAATTTAAAAAAAACTATTTAATCAAACCGATCTTAGAAATCAAAAATTAGCTATATTAGATACCAATATTCAGTCACAATGTGATTAAAAGTTCTGATATTAAGAAAATTGTCAATGGTTACTCTGATGTAAAAATTGGTGTTCTTGGTAGTCACTCAGCGCTGGAAATAATGGATGGGGCAAAAGATGAAGATTTTCAAACTAGAGTCTTTTGTCAAAAAGGACGAGAAGGACCATACCAAAGATTTAGTCGTATTGCAGATGAAATTACCGTTTTAGATAAATTCAAAGATATGGCATCAGCCAAATATCAAAAAGAATTGCGAGATTCTAGCACAATCATAGTTCCTCACAGATCACTTACAGTATACCTAGGATACAAAACAATTGAAAATTCATTCAAAGTGCCAATTTTTGGAAATAGAAAATTATTCCAAGCTGAAGAAAGAACTGCAAAAAAAGGTCAGTACTATCTTTTAGAAAAAGCCAAAATAAAATATCCAAAATTATTCAAAGACCCTAAAGGAATTAACAAGCCATGTATTGTTAAAGTTCAAGAAAAAAAGAGACCGTTAGAGAGAGCATTCTTTACAGTTTCATCATACAAAGATTATGTAAAAAAATCTGAAGAAAAAATCAAACAAGGAATTATCGCTAGAAAAGATCTTGAAAAAGCAAGTATTGAAGAATTAGCAATTGGAACATATATGAATTTTAATTTCTTCCACACACCAATTTCAAACCAAGTTGACTTTATTGGAATTGAAAGAAGACTACAAACTAACATTCATGATTACAATGCACTTCCAGCAAAAGAACAATTGGAGATGGATATTGATTTGCAAAATATTGAAGTAGGACATACGCCTGCAAGCATCAGAGAATCACTGCTTGAAAAAGTAATCAAAATGGGAGACAAATTTGTCGCTGCAGTAAAGAAAGAATATGCTCCTGGAATCATTGGGCCATTTTCATTGCAAAGTGTAATCACAAAAGATTTGGAATTAATTGTATATGATGTATCATTAAGAGTTCCAGGAAATCCTATTGTTGCAACAACCAGCCCATATACAAAATATCAGTATGGGCAAACGTTTGGAGTGGGCAGAAGGATTGCCATGGAAATTAGACGAGCTCAAGAAGAAGACCGTTTAGATGAAATAGTCACATAAGAATAATTTCTAAAACATTATCTAATTGAAAAATTTTCAAATTAAGACGGATTTATCAGCCAACAAGCCAAAAGTGTGACTAGAATGAGGATGAAATAAGAAAAAATTACTTTAATTTTAAAGGAATGCTAGTGCTTCCAAAGTTTTCATTAATTCTAAAAATATAATTTTTTGAAGAATCATATTCAAATTCTGTTCCACCATATCCAATATTTGGTCCAAAGAGAATATTGAATTCTCTTGTATCGCCAGGGTTTAATACGATTTGTCCACTAGTAAAGTCCATTCCAGAATACTTGAATGCTTTAGAGCCATCCCAAATATCATATGCACATATTGAAGGACTAGTACAATTCATTGCCGTGATTTCTGAACTAGTATTCTCTGCAAGTATACGTACTGACAATATTGGCTGTCCTGTTGGAGTTATTACAAATTCATTTCCTTCAGAACCAACACCAAACCAATGATATGTAATAGGTCCAACATCAAAGTGTTCAGAATTTGTTTTGTAATTGTAAAGCATCATAGCTTTCTCAATTGGTTTTTCACAATCAATTCTTTTGTATGCCGTTACAATTTTAGAACACATTTCAAGTTCAGCCTGAAAGGATGTTAGTTTCGAATCATTGTTTGTTGGTTGTGTTAATGTAGTATTTTTTAATTCAGATGGTGGTGGAATTGAAAGTAGACCAGATTTGATTAAATGTTGAATTCCATTTACAAATTCACCATCAGTGATAGTTCCATCAGCCCACCATCCGGCATTGTTTTTCACCCAAGCTGGAATTTTGTTTTCAGAGTTGGCCTCAGAACGCATACTAGGATCAATACTGTTTAAAATTTCATCCATATTTTCACCAGAAATTTTTACAACAGCAGCAGCGATGATTTCAGAACTACCACCATTAGGCAATGTAAAATCAACATATTTGGCATATAGAATATCCCCAGGACTAGAAATTAGTCGATTTGAGGTAGTTTGACCAGAATCTGCAATGTAGACACTTCCTTTGAAAATCCCACTATACACACCAGTCTCAACTACTTTAATTTCCAATGGGTCAGGGGATGTATCAGACCAAACTGAAATTGTGAACTTGTCAGCAAAATTAGGGTATTCTTTTTTATTCATATCATTATCTTTTACATAAATCTCAGCAAAAGAATTACTTGAGATAATATCCTGCTTCCAATATATTGTTGCAACATCATATG
>JABMOR010000037.1 GCA_013203245.1 Candidatus Nitrosopumilus sp. | reverse complement strand
CTTCCAGCACAACAAGGTTACGACAGAGCAATCACAGTATTCTCACCAGATGGTAGACTATACCAAGTAGAATACGCTATTGAAACTGTAAGAAGAGGAACAATAGCTGTCGGGGTAAAATGCAAAGATGGAATCATTATAGCAGTTGAAGAAAAGCCAAGAAAATTGCAAATTTCAAATACCGCTCAAAAGATTTTCCAAATTGATGATCATGTAGGAGTCGCAGCAGCAGGATATATTCCAGATGCAAGAAGTCAAGTAGACAATGCAAGATTCTTTTCACAAAGTAACAAGATGGTTTATGATGAACCAGTCGAAGTTGAAACAATCGCAAAACATTTAGCTGATCAATGTCAACAATATACACAATATGCAGGTGTAAGACCTTACGGTGTTGCACTTATTCTTGGTGGAGTTGTAAATGACAAACCAGAATTGTTTCTAACTGATCCAAGTGGAACATACATCTCTTATGATGCAATAGCAATCGGTTCAGGTTCTGAACAAGTAACAGACTTTTTGGAGAAAACATACAAAGAAGATCTTTCACTTGATGATGCTGCAACATTAGCTACTGCCGGAATTTATCTTTCAAGTGATGATAAAGAAGGAACAAGCCACATCAGAATGGCACGTATCAAAAAAGAAACCGGATTGTATGAATTAGTTTCAGATGAACAAATTACAAAGTATGCAAATGATGCTAAAACAAAATACCCACACGAACAAAAATAATTATTAAAGTGCCTGCGAGATTAAATTACATTGAAATTATCTGTTGCAATTCCCGAGTCTGCTTTATCAGATGAATCACTAAAAATTGATAAAACTAGGAAAATTTCTGTACTAGCTAGAGCTTGTGCAATTTTTAAAATTGATACAATCTATGTTTATCAAGAAGGAACCAACAAATCAGAAGGAGGATTAATGATAATGATTCTAAAATATTTAGAAACACCGCAATTTTTGAGAAGAAGATTATTTCCAATAATGAATGACTTGAAATTTTCAGGAGTGTTACACCCATTAAAAATTCCAAGTCACAACACACCAGTTAATGCTAAAAAAATTGTTGCAGGGGACATCAGAGAAGGAATTGTGGTTAGTCAAAAAGGGAAAAAGTTTGTCGATGTTGGAATAAATCAACTAATCCAGTATTATGGAGACACTGCAAATGGAAAAAGAGTGACAGTCAGATTCAAAGAAGGATATCCGAGATTATCAGTTAAAGATATTGATAAAAGTCAAATTCCAACTTATTGGGGATATTCGGTAAAAGAAAGAGCAAACTTATTTTCTGTATTATCTGAATGGAAAGGGAACATCATCATAACATCAAGAAAAGGCAAAGCAGTTTCCAATGAACAATTATCAAAATATACAAAATCAGATGAACCAACACTTGTTGTGTTTGGATCTCCAGAAAGAGGAGTACATGAGATTATTGGAGGTAGAATGAACAAGGTTCAAAATGCAAAGTCATTGAACTTTTTTCCAAATCAAGCAACTGAAACAGTACGTCTTGAGGAAGCACTGCTTGGAACATTAGCGATACTTAATGCTCAAAGTACATCATAACATGGCAGAACGAAAAAACTTTTTGTTATTTGCTATCGGGTTAGGAGTTTTTGGGATCTTAATAGGCGGAATTACAATCTGGAATTCAGTATCAGAATTATTTTCACCGTGATAAATTAGTCGTAGTTGGTTAACCTAGATTTTATTAGTGGTTAACGATGTCTCATATGGTTTAATAGAGGGAATTCGAGGATGCATCTTAGTCATGGGAGCTAGAAAATTTCATCAACCACGTAGAGGAAGTATGGGATATTCACGTAGAGTACGTGCAAAAAGCATGGAAGCGAGAATTAGAGCTTGGCCAACACGATTAGCAACAGATGAACCAAAAATTTTAGCTCATTGTGGATTCAAAGCAGGATGTGTTCAAATAGTTAGTATTGATGATCGTGACAAAGTACCTAATGCAGGAAAACAACTAGTTACTTTAGGCACAGTCTTAGTTACTCCACCAGTTTTGATTTTAGGAATTAGAGGATATTCAAAAGATCATGATGGAAAACATGCAGAGTTTGATGTTTATGCTGAAGATATTCCAAAAAACATTTCAAAAGAAATTTCAATTAAAAATATTGCAGGTTCAATGGAAAATGCAGAATCAAGATTAAAAAAGATTAGAGAAATTTTTGCAATTGTTGCAGTTTCTCCAAGAGCAGCAGGATTAGAAATGAAGAAACCATATATTTTTGAAGCAATGGTCAGTGGAGGAGATATTAAAAAACAATTTGCACATGTTAAAGAATTACTAGGAAAAGAAATAAAGATTGATCAAATTTTTGAAACAGGTGCAACTGTAGATGTTGCAGCAATTACAAAAGGTCATGGATGGCAAGGAGTCATGAGGAGATGGGGTGTTAAAACTAAACAACATAAATCAAGAAAAACAGTTAGAGAAGTTGGTTCATTAGGTCCAATTTCACCACAAAGTGTCATGTATACAGTTCCAAGAGCAGGACAAACGGGATTCCATCAAAGAGTAGAATATGATAAAAGAATTATGGTTATGGGAAATACCGAATCAGATAAAATTAAAATTAATCCAGACGGAGGATACAAACACTTTGGTTTAGTAAAAGGGGACTTTATCATTCTAAAAGGTTCAGTTCCAGGAACTTACAAAAGATTAATCAAACTTAGAAGTCAGATTAGAAATGCACCTGACAAAGTTATCAAACCAAACATTTTGGAGGTAGTTATCTAATGAAGACTGCAACATACACAACCACCGGAACAAAAGATGTAGAAATTGAACTACCAATAATTTTCTCAACACCATTTAGAAGAGAGTTAATTCACAAGGCTTGCACTAATTTAACATCCCATAAATTCCAAAGACAGGGAAGAAAACCAAATGCAGGTATGGATGTAGTTGCAGATTCAAACAATCCGCCAACAGGTCAAGGTGTCTCTCGTGTTGCAAGAATGACAGGTGGAGGCGGTGGACGACAGGGGCAAGGAGCAGAAGTAGCATCCACTAGAGGCGGTAGACAAGCACATCCACCAATTGTCGATAAGGTAATTTACAAGAAATTAAACAAAAAAGAAAATAAATTAGCATTATGTTCTGCAATTGCAGCAACAGCATCAAAAGATCTTGTTGAATTTAGAGGTCACAAAGTCCAAGGCATAGAATCATTCCCAATCATAGTCTCAGACGATATTGAATCTATTGCTAAAACAAGTGAGATCACCAAAGTCTTAGACGCATTGAAATTAACACAAGATATAGAAAGATTAAACGCAAGAAAACCACGTTCTGGACAATCAAGACTTAGAGGTAGAAGTAAGAAAGTAGGAAAGAGTGTATTGTTTGTAACTGTAAATTCATCAAATCTTCTACAAGCAACAGGAGCAATACCAGGCGTAGAAGTAAGAAATGTTAAAGACTTGAGCGTATTAGATTTAGCCCCAGGTTCTGATGCAATTAGACTAACTGTATATTCTAAATCCGCAATAGAGGAGATTGGAAAAATAAAATCAACACATCTAGAAGTAATGGTGAAAACACAATGAATATAGATCAAGCAATGAAAATCATCATCAAGCCGTACATTACGGAAAAAACCTTTGCAATGGTTGAGAATGAAAGTAAAATTTGTTTCATAGTAGAGATATCTGCAAATAAATCTGAAATTTCAGAAGCTGTAACTACACTTTACAATCAAAAAGTCAAAAAAGTAAACACTGCAAGAACAATTTACGGCAAAAAAGCATTTGTTCAGTTTGAAAATACCGAAAAAGCCAGAGATTTGGCAACAAAGATAGGAATGCTCTAATATGGAACATGGAACTCGAAGAATACTAACAGAGGAGAATAGAGATGGTTAAAGAATTTTTATACAGAGGCATTCCAAAAGAGGAGCTAGATAGTTTATCACTAGAAAAATTATTTTTATTATTTAATTCCAGACAAAGAAGATCACTAACTAGAGGGATCACTGATGGAAAAAGAAAATTAATTGAAGAAATAAAATCTGCAAAAGCAGGCAAATTAAAAACCCCTATCAAAACTCACGTTAGAGATTTGATAGTTCTACCATACATGGTAGGAGTTACAGTAAACACATTCTCCGGAAAAGAATTCCGACCAGTTGCAATAACAACTGAAATGATTGGGCACTATTTGGGAGAATATGTAATAACGAACAAGAAGGTTTCACATGGTGCCCCAGGTGTCGGCGCATCAAGATCCAGCCTCTACGTACCATTAAAGTGATTATTATGGGTAGATTCAATTATGCTTTCCAAAATTATGACCCAACGAGACACGTACGTGCTTCATTAAGAGAAAAAGACATTTCTCACAAACATGCACGTGAAGTTGCAGTATCAATCAAAGGACTATCAATTGAAAAAGCAAGAGATTATCTTATTGCTGTAATTGCCAAAAAAAGAGCAGTTCCATTTAGAAGATATAAGAATCAAGTAGCACATAGATCAGACCCAGGAGTAATGTCTGGACGATATCCACAAAAAACTGCAAAAGAGTTCATCAAAGTTTTAGATAATTTAGAATCAAATGCAGAATACAAAGGAATGGATTTGGATAGATTAAGAATCGTAAACGCAACTGTTCACAAAGGAGTAATCGTAAAAAGATTCACCCCAAGAGCAATGGGAAGAGCAACTCCAAAGAACAACGTATTAACTCACGTAGAATTGGTGGCAAAGGAGATTTAGAAATGTCAGCTGTGAAAAATGTAATTAAAGACAACTACAACATGATGCTGCTCAAAGACTATCTCAGGGAAGCAATCAAGGACGCAGGTTTCTCACATGCAGAAATTTCAAAAACACCAGTGGGAACTAGAGTTGCATTACACGTAACAAGACCAGGAATCGTAATAGGTAGAAAAGGTTCTGGCATTAGGGCACTGACTGATAAACTTGCACTAGACTTTGGATTAAAAAACCCACAAATTTCAGTGGTTGAAATTGAGAAACCAGAACTCTCACCAAGTGTAATGTGTAATAGAATGGCATCGCATTTGGAGAGAGGAACCGCATTCAGAAGGGCAACCATGTGGACACTGAAACAAATAATG
>JABMOR010000004.1 GCA_013203245.1 Candidatus Nitrosopumilus sp. | reverse complement strand
TACAAATTCAAAGTAAGTTTTTTCACAGTTTTTAGCTTAAAATTAATTTTTCATCATGCGTGAATCAGAATTACAAAAATAAATTACGGTGTGCTTGTAATTTGACTCATCTCACAATTACAGTCTTCTCTTTTTCCGCAGTATGGACAGTTACAGTCACAATAAAGCAGGGCAACACCACATGTTCTACATTTTGTATATTCTGCAAAGCTATCGTTCATGATATTGTCATGTATAATTATTTGATAAATCACTTGGTGTAAATTCTAAAAATTAGTTTCATTTTTTTAGTTAAATTAAACAAATGTTTGAAATGTGTTTAATTCATCTTTTATATCTCAAGCCTGAACTACTATTGACGCCTTCGTTTAGTGGTTTAGGCATGCTATAAACGACCACTATTCCAAGACGTTGTTATCGTTTTTTTAATAATGCGTCTTCGGGAGTTTTATTTTTGTTTGATTCCCAATGCCAATTATGATGTTTCTTCCAATGAGTTTCCAATTCTTCAGTAGTCGGTTCTTTTCCTAAAGGGGTACCGCACAATTTACACTGTATCATTTTTTACGTCCTCGGTTTTTTTCTTTTTTGATTTTGTAACTGGATGACATTGTGCTGGCAAGTTTTCATCATCCATATTTCATATAACATTAATTTAGAATTAAGAGTTTGCTTTATTTGGTTTAGGTTTGCCTTTGATTTGATTTTTTTTACTTGCTTGATATTTGGCTCTCTTTCTTTTTTGCTCCAAATCCATTATGACATATATTTTTCCAGTTTCACATAGTTTCATTTCGCCAGTATAATCATCATGCATTGATTCAAAGTCACCGTTAGATAATAATTCACCAACAATATTCCATGCCATATCTTCAGTGACATCAAACTTGTATGATATGGTTGATACTTTTGTAAAAAAACCACTTTGAGAATTTCTCTTTACAAAACTTTCTACCTTTTGTTCTGTTGTCATACTAGGTTCTCGTTTTTTGAAATTTCTATATGGTTTTCTCTCTGACATTATTTCTTTATCTCCTCCACTTGTATTTTAGCTCAATCCTTTGCATGTAGCGTATCAGGATCATTGTTGCCTGGCAGATATTTATCACCTAACATGTTTTTCATACGCACATCAAATTCTTCCTGTAATCGTGTAAGGTACATTTCAGCTTCTGTTTCATCATCTGGAATTCCTGTATCTGTGTCAAAATTAAATCCGGTTGCTAAATGATAAAATTCCTCAAAAAATTCTTTACAGTCAATTACATCTGCTTTCTCATCAATCCTTACTACAAGACAATCCTTATCCATTCTAAAATTGAGGCATACTTCCTCCTCAATCATGATATCTGCCATAACTGACATGAGATATGCTATATATTTTGAATCTAATTTTCCATGATCTTTGTTTGAAATCCATAACTCATAACCCTCAAAGAAATTATCAAACGTTCTAACTACAACATCTCTAATGATTGAATCAGGATTTGCAAATTTTGTTTTCCATGATTCAAAATTATTTCGTTCTGCATAGACTGTATCAAATGTTAATTCTTCGTTAATTTGCTCAAATTCCCAAATCTGTTTATTAGTCCACATCGGTGAATGTTCCTGAATTAATTTTTTGGTTACTTGATCCAATGAATTTTGTGTTTTTTTCTTCTGTTTAATCTTATCTTGTACTAGTCAATCCCTGATTTGAGAAATGCTATGGTGCATTCTGCAAGCTCTTTGCTTGCGTGTTTTTTGATATCATGTTTACAATTGGGGCAAATACCTGAGTCTTCTTCTGAAAATTCATCTCCTATTTGTTTCATACAACATTCCATTAATTCTTCAGTTGAATGTGATTCCATTGCGAGTTTACATGTGGGGCATTCTGTCAATTTAATACAAATTCATCAAAACCTCATTGTTATTAAATTATATTTGATTTTTCAAAGAGTTATGCGTGTCTCTAAATGAAAAATTTCAAAATAAATTTCATTGCGTTTGTGGTGAGAATGTTTTTTTTGAAATAATTGATAATATAGAATGTGATTGGGGTTCACACACTGTTATTCAATGTCCAAAATGTGAGGATCTTTTTTCCTTTGATTGCGAATGCCCTGCATTTCAAAATATTTTGAAATTATCCTCTCTTAACGAACAATTATTTTCAGATAAAGAAAAGTTAGATTATCTAAAAAACCCTCATCCAAATTAAAAATTTGGCCCCAGGTAAAATTGGTAATCGATGTCGAATTACGTTTAGGCGATTACCAACATCCATCTTTTTTATGGCAATGATTGTCTTTTAATTATTCTTTTAAAATAAAAAAAGTGTGTAAAAGATGATTCAAATTATTAAAAAAATTCAATTGAGGCTAATTCTATTAATTTGATGGAAAGTTTTAGGTAATATGGTATAGTTTGATTGTATATTGAAAGCAATTTTTATCGTAATTATGTTCATTGGTATAGTTGGATATGCTTGGTATGCTGATTTACTACCTTTCAATGCCGAGACTAGTAAAGGACTATCTCCCTCAATTGAGAACCTTCAACAAATTTCTAATGTAGTAACTTCTGATAAACATCGAATTATTTATTATTCTTTTGAAGAAGTTCCTAATGTTCCAGATAAACAAATCCCAATTAACGCATTAGAAAAAGCAATTGACACTTGGGAAAAATATAACCCTTCCTTGGAATTTATAGAATCTGAAAATTCTAACATTGAAATAAAATGGCAAAAATATGCATCATCAACTCATACTGGACTTGCAACATGTAATACTGTTTTATTTGGAATTCTAAGTCATTGCGTTTTGGATATATCTATTGGAGCCGAAGATTGTAATTCTAATTTCGTTCAAAATGATGAAAATATGGTTGTCAATATTTTAATGCATGAAATTGGGCATGCATTAGGTTTGGGTCACACAAGTGAAGAAAACCATTTAATGTATTCTACTGAATCTCCACAAATCTCATTTAATACAAATGGATATGATATGCCTAAAAGATTTGATGAACTTTACGTTGGACAAAAACTATTGATTACTCAAAAAAAAAGAAATTCAATCTCAAATAGAATTACTTGATACCACAATTTCTCGTGAACAATCACAATATGCTGAATATTATAAACAATACGAGTACTATGAAGGAAAAACACTTTCTCCCAAAGAATATGAAAAAGCTCAACTAGTTTTTGAGAAAATAAATTCACAAGCAGAAAAAGTCAACTCCCTAATTGATCAACAAAATGAATTAATTGAGAAAATCAATGATATCTTAAATCATCTTGGGTGTAATCCTAATTTTGAAATTATATCCTCACTATCCGAACAATAGAGACAACCCTACAATTAGTGCTGCCACTGAAATTCCCATCCAAACATAAAATTTTTTCATCATGAATATGTGTTAAAATTTCCCAAGATTAATAGTTTAGAATTTTGAAAGCAAGCAAATTTGATATCTTTCATCATCGGCCCTTTGGGGGTTACATTAGATATCAAATTTGCAATCATCTTGCTTTCAATATTTGTATTGATTAGTATTTTCAAAAATTCTTAAAATTAACCGTGTCTTGAATTTTGATCAAAAAGGGTTGAAAAAGCGATCCATTCTGAATCAACATTTCTTTGAGCCTAAAATTTAAAAAATCATCTGTGTAAATTATTTTGTTCATTTCACTCATGTAAAAATAAAGAATAATTTTATTCCCATAGGAATGCTAGATGTTATGGGTGAAAAATCTACTTTAGGGTGGATTCCTGATTTCTCTCTAGGTTGGTCTGATTTTCAAGCCGAATCAAATCCTGCAATATTTGAAGACAGCCATAGTGTCATAAAATACAGATTCACTTGGACTGTAAATTCAGATAAAATTGATGATGATATTGTTTTTTTGATTGAGAATATTTCTCTCTTTGTAGAGTTTCATCCGTTACTATCTTGGGTGCGATCATCTGAAGCAAACGATTCACTATTGGGTCACCAACAAGGAAATTTTGATTTAGCTGAACTAGTTAAACGTGAAAATCTTATAAAATTACAAGAGAAATTTTACAAAAGACACTTTTCTACAAGAGGTCAAAATGAAGAACAACAAAAACAGTTTGCTAAAGAAGATTCTGGTAAAATGATTAACAAAGAAGTAGAAAAATTACAAAATATCTTTGATGAAAAGTCTCTAAAATATCAAAATGAAACAAATCATGGCAAGAATGTAGATGTGCAATCAAAATATGATTTGATATTCAAGCAACTGCGATCATAATTTGTCTTGCAGTGCGGACTGTTTTGTTAAATGCAAATGATATAATTTTAATTTATGGAAACTGTAAATCTGCCGAAATTCAAGTGGGGTGAATTATCTGAACTCCATTCTGGTCATACAGAAAATGAATGGGGATTAAAAAAGAAAAAACCCCACACCTAAAACTTTTGTAATTTACACTGTTTTAGGATGATTAAGATCTATGTTCTATAATTTTATTTTCGGGACTTGAGTTAATGTAATTTACTAAACTTCTATAATATTTCAAGTGGAAATTTAAATCTCTAATTTCTGTCTGCTTTAACTCTTCAAGCTCTGGGCCAAAATCTGTTTTGTTTGTTTCAATGTGATTTAATGTATTTTCATTTACTTCAATCATGTGAAAAAGACTCTGCAATACTTCTCCCTTTGTAAGACTTCTATCACATGATTTTTGCATTAATACTTCAACCCAATCCATATTGGTTATGAAAATAATTCTTATATCCGCTCCAGAATTTGAAAAATTCTGACCTTTACTCTATTTTTTTTAGTCTAGGCTTTAACCGCTACTTTTAGCAGACTTTTTTTTCCTATCCATGATTTCTTTATTTCTTTCATTATCTGAATGAACTTCAACATGCTCGTAAAGTTCCTCTTTTGATCCAAACAATTGTTCGCAATAATAGCACTGGTGCATTTCATTATTTACTCATATCTAAGTTAAATTGGTTTCTTAAAAAAAATTAAAATTTATTCATAATTGGGTGGGTCATTATGTAAAATATTAAAAATAAAGTGGATGATAATCTATGATAAATTATCTACCATTTTGTTCTCTAACTTTTTGTGCTAAGTCGCCAAAAGGATCCTCATGCCATTTTTCCTTGTTTAAATCTGCTCCAAGAGCTCCTGTCTTTGGTAACAAACCTTGTTCGGCTGCTTGAGATAAAACTGCATCTTCTGGAACATAGTTTTTTTGGTTTTCAGTACCATATGCAATTGCGCCTGCCATCGCTACAACTGCTACGGCGATTACAATGTAAATTAATGCGTTTGACATAATTCATTATGATGTTTTTTCTATTAATCAAGTAAGAATACATTGCAATGCAGTGAACTTATTCACTGTGTTTCTAGTTTGATCTCTACATTACATGCTGGAATATTACCAGTTTGATTTTTAAAATCTTCAATTAATCGCAATTGCATTTCTTTTGGATTTTCTGCAATGACTCTTTGATAAAATGATGTTTTTTGTTTGCATTCGTCTCCCTCAAATTCAGTATTCACATATTTTGCAAATCGTTCTTCCAGATTATCTGTTTCTCCAATGTATATTGGATCTTTTTTTCTATTATACAAAACATACACGCCTGGATTCTTTTTTACATATTGGGAACTTTCTGTCCACACTCTCATCTTATCATCCAATAATTCCATGATCAAATATAATTACACTAGATATTAAAGTAGATTGAAATCTCTTTGATACTCCAATAACCCTTATGCTTTTAATATTGAGCAAAAAAAGATGTAATCCTGTCTTTATTAGAAAAATTTCCAGATCATTTTACTCCTAGAGAAATACAAAAAGAGATCCTTTCTCAAATAGATGAGAAATTAAAATCTGGATTCAAGAAAATTATTTTATGTGCTCCTACTGGAGTTGGGAAATCCCTTGTTGGGGCAACCATTTCAAATTATTTTGATAGCTCATTTACAGTAACTGCATCAAAACATCTTCAAGATCAATACATCAAAGATATTCCATTTCTGAAACCTGTAAAAGGCAAGCAAAATTTTCCTTGTCTCAAACTTATGGAATCAGAAAAAGTCGATAATGACAGAAGGGCTATGAGGTGGGGTTTGACGTGTGATAAAGGGGTATGTCAAGAAAGAGTCTCAAAAAATGGTAAAGAAGTTTTTGAGGTCTGTAAATTCAAGCCTACGATAAAGCAAGTTGAAGAAAATACTGCTGATACAAATTCATGTCACTATTACATGCAAAAATATGATGCCCTAGTTTCCAAGCATTCTCTTTGGAATTATCATGCATTTTTCACTATAATGAAATTTAACAAAAAACTCTTTGAAGATTATCTTGATAGAAAATTAACTGTCTTTGATGAGGCCCATAAAATTGAAGACCAAATAATTCAGTTTGTAGGATTTGATATTTTTGCAGGGCAAGTTGATGAATGTAATCTTAATTCAGAAAAATATAATTTTACAGACTTGGATTCTATGATAAAGTTGACTGATGACATGGCATATTCATATGCTAATAAAATTAAAGATATCAAAGAAAGTGCAGCATTTCAAAACAATCCTGACTATGAATTAATTGCAGGATTAGAGAGAAGACATGACAAGTCTGCACAAGCAAAAATAGACATCATATCTGACAAAGATAATTTTGTTGTGAATGATCCTGTTAAGGATTTGAATGGAAACTTTAGAACAATTTCTGTAAAACCAATTGATGTCTCAAAGTTTGCAAATTCATTTTTTGAAACAGAATATCAACTGTTCATGTCTGCAACTATTGATAAAAATGGTTTCTGTGAAAACATGGGGTTGGAGAAAGATGATGTTGCATTTGTTGATACCCCAAAATCTCCATTTCCCATTGAACATAGAAGTATAGATCTTCTCAATATTAAGAGACTCAGCTACGGCTCTACTGATGAGGATGAACTTGAAGTTATCAAAACAATTGATAGGATAATGGATGAACATTCAAACGAACGTGGATTAATTCTTACTTCATCAATTCCACGATGCCAAAAAATTCTCCGATATCTTTCCCCAAAAAACACTCAAAGAATTAGACTATGTCATAGTAGAAATAAAGATGATAAAACTCAGGATGAGGTAATCTCTGAGCACGCATCTGACCCTACCAGTGTTTTGCTTTCTTCCTCTCTTTGGGAAGGTGTTGATTTGAAAGATGATTTATCTAGATTTCAAATAATTGCCAAAGTGCCATATCCAAATTATACAGAAAAGAGAACAAGGGCCAAAATGAATAAATTCCCATCATGGTATACTTCACAAACTTTAACCAAAATTTTACAGGGGTTTGGTCGTTCAATTAGAAGTGATGATGACTGGGCAAAAACATATGTTTTGGACACTGCTGTAAATAATGTATTTTTCAAGGGCAGGCAGATGATTCCAAAGGCATACTATGATGTTTTGGGATTGGATGAAATTTAATTTTTAAATGGATTATTTTCTTTCGGCACATGCGCATTTGACATAAAGCATTTTAAATTCTCCATCTGATTTTACATTGTGTGACATTGGTTTTCTACATTGTTGGCATTCTGTAAATCCAAAATATTCATCAACTTTGATCATTTTATAATCCCACGATTTTTTCTCCTCATTCCAAAATACTGAGTTTATTTCAGACGGTCCTTCCATGATTCTTTATGGAATCAGTTTCATTAATTAATTTTCTATTTGTTTAGATTTTTAAAATCAAGACACTTTTGATCAAAGTCATTAAGATATTTTTTGGCATTAATGTTAGCATCCATAATATATAATTCACAAGTTTCTGAATCAATTAGTTGACGAGGATTATTGTTGTTAGTTATTACCTGTAATGCCAGAATGCTTACTAGTACAATTATTACAATTATTGCAAATTTTCTAGAGTGCATATCCATAAATTCTCTCAATTCATTTTGAACTTAAATCTAATCATCCAAAATTAAAATTATTTGTTTATCTGGTGATTGTAGGGGGTTTTTATGATGTAATTTACCACAGTAGGTGTGCCAGATGTTATAGTTTGTCCAAATTGTGGTTTATCATATTCTACAAAAGAACATGACCTTTGCAGTCATTGTAAATTTACCAACAAAACCCAATAATCCTTTCTTTGATGTTTATTGTTTTATGGCTAATTGTACCTATTTCTATGAAATGTCAAAATCATTTACCTTTCATAATTCTTATGCATATATTCTAGGATATTTTCAATGACACAAATACCAAAGGGCATAGGAATTATCGCAGGACTACACGCGTTTAGTTCCTTGTTCTTACTAGTTCATGTATTGATTAGCATTCCATTCATCATTGCTACATCCTTCAGTGATGCGGGTTTGGGTTTCTTGGCAACTTGAGACCTTCTGGGATTGGATTATGGTATGTATTCACGCATCTATCGCAGCATCATTAATTGCTAGAAAGAGCGGAGTAAGAACATTCGTCATAATTATGGCATCCGTTGGATTGATATTTGCAATTATCAACATTCTATCTGGAAATATGTTTGCAATATTTTCATTGATCATGAGTGCAATTGTAATCGGATACATGAGAAAAGACCATGTGAAAGCATGGTTAAATGATACAACACTGTAATCATTTTTTTTATTTTTTAAATTTATTTTTTGCCATATGTTTAGTGAATTTGAGCAAAAGAACTGTTAGAGAAAATCTGTAGTAGACAACAGTAATTCGATAAGCATAAGTGATTTCTTTTTCCTGTTATCTCTAAAAATTGTTTGAGATTGCGATCTATAAAGCTTGTGGATGAATTGCTCTTTCTATGGATTTGCAGTAGTTATTGCACCTTGTGCTGCAGATCCTACAAGGGTTGCATATTTTGCCAATGCTCCTGATGTGTAGTTTGGTTCTGGTTTTCTCCAAGACTCTTTTCTTTTTGTCATTTCTTCTTCTGAAACATGAAGATCAATAATTGTGGTTTCTGTGTCAATTGTGATTTCATCTCCGTCTTTTACTAGTGCAATTGGACCGCCGACATATGCTTCTGGTGCAACATGTCCTACCATGAATCCTCTAGTTCCTCCTGAAAATCTTCCATCAGTTACCATTGCCACTTTTTTGCCCAAACCTTGCCCTACTAGTGCTGCAGTTGTTGCAAGCATTTCTCGCATTCCTGGACCTCCTTTAGGGCCTTCATATCTAATTACTACAACATCACCTTCTTCCACATCTCCTTTGGCAACTGCATCAAAGGCGTATTCTTCTCTATCATACACTTTGGCTTTACCAGTAAATTTCGTCATTTCTACTCCTGCAGTTTTAATCACTGCCCCATCTGGAGCAAGGCTTCCTCTGAGTACTACTGCAGTTCCTACAGAATGAAGTGGGTTCTCAATAGGACGAATAATTGATTGTTCTGGTTCTGGAATATTCATTGCATCAATGTTTTCTTGTATGGTCTTTCCAGTGACAGTAATACAATTACCATTTATCAATCCTTTAGCGGCCAATTTTTTGAGAACAAATGGAATCCCTCCAATTTTATCAAGACTATTCATCACATAACTGCCACCTGGTTTCATATCTGCAATATGCGGTGTCTTTTTTCTAATTCTTTCAAAATCATCATATGTTAATTTGATTCTAGCTTCATTTGCCATTGATAACAAATGTAAAATTCCATTTGTAGAACCACCTATTGCATTAAGCATTACAATTGAATTCTCAAATGCCTCATACGTCATGATGTCTCTTGGTTTAATGTTTAATTCTAATAATTTAGCACATGCAGCACCTGTATCGTAAACCATTTTGCTCCTACGTTCGTCTTCTGCTGGGGGGCTGGCACTTCCGGGTAATGCTAATCCAATTGCCTCTGAGATTGATGCCATTGTATTTGCAGTAAACATTCCTCCACATGATCCAGAACTAGGACAAGCAGTATTTTCAATATTTTTTAGCATCTCTAAAGAAATTTTTCCTGAATCATATGCACCGACTGCTTCGTAAACATCAACAACTGTTAGTTCTTTACCGTCTAGAATTCCTGGCATGATTGTTCCGCCGTATACAAAGACTGATGGTAAATTCAATCTGGCCATTGCCATCATTGTTCCAGGCAAACTTTTATCACAACCTGCAATTCCTACAATACCGTCATACTGATGGGCTCTGACCATTAATTCAATAGAGTCTGCTATCACTTCACGAGAAATCAAAGAAGATTTCATTCCTTCATGACCCATTGCAATTCCATCACTTACTGCAATAGTTGAGAACATTCTTGGAGTTGCACCGTTATCTGACACTCCTCTTTTTGCATCTTCAGCTAATTTTGGTAATAATATGTTACAAGGAGTTGCCTCATTTCCTGTATGACAAACTCCGATGAATGGTTTACTTAGATCATTATCGTCTAGTCCCATAGCTTTGTACATTGCTCTATGAGGAGAACGTGCTGTTCCATCTACAACGTTTCTACTAGATATTTCCATATTATCTAAAATTTAGATTGCTATAATTTAGACTTTATTGAATAGCTCATAGTTTACTTTAACAACTTCTCAAACCTAGTAGTATAATGGGAATTCTAAGCGTCACGAGAACAAAAGAGACATTCAAAGATAGAATATCTAGTCAAAAGTCAGGGTCTCAAGAGGGTTTTTGGATTGCAATAGATAATTTTGAAAAATTTAGTATGGAGAAGCATGGTAAGGTCAATATCGTTCCTGATTTACTTGAGGCTACTGAAAATGAAGTTTTTGATACATTACAATCATGGATTAATTGGAATAGTAGTAGGTCTCCCTCTACCGTTATCATATACTTTTCAAGATTAAGAAAATATCTCCATTATTTGGGAATTAGGTTAGATTCTCAAGATGTGAAAAACGAATTGGAATTCAAGCATAGAGTTGATGAAGAGCTTTATGGTTTATCGTTAGATGATATACAAAAAATTTTCAATAATCTTGATTATCCTACCAAAGTTTTGCATACGTGCCAATTATCAAGTTTAATGAGAATTGGTGAAATTATCCAATTAAGAAAGAAACATCTGTCTTTAGACAAAGAAAACATCATTGTAAAAATTCCACCGACTATTGCCAAAAACAACAAAGGCAGAACTACCTTTTTTTCAAAAGAAGCCAGTGTCATGCTTAGACCAAAACTTAGAACAATGTCAGATGATGATTTAATTTTTGCAAGTAATGACAATTCAAGATATGCCGAGATAAACGCTCAACAGAAGTTAAGACGTGCTATAATCAAAGTTGGATTAGACATGAGATATGAATCCACGAATCGATATTTTATCAATACCCACTCATTCAGGGCTTATGGCATTACTAAATTATCGCGATGTGACCCTAATTTTGCTAAGAAGATAGCTGGTCAAAAGGGGTATCTTTTACAATATGATAGAATGACGGATGAAGAAAAACTTGAACTATATCAGAAATATGAAGTTGAATTGATTATTGATAATTCACTAAAGCAAAAAGCAAAGATTGAGAGATTAGAAACTGAAAAAGATACTGAGATAAAGGATTTACAAACACAGTTAGATAATATCCATCAACTTTTGAAACAAACTAAAAAGTCGAATTCATCTTAGCTTTTAGTGATGCTCTATACACTAGGGAGTGCATAACATGTTGAAATTTCCATACAAAATAAAACCAATCAGTAGTATTTCTAAACAAATCTTCTAGTTCTCTAATGTAGTATTTAATGATCTTCTGTGTCTTTGCTTGATACTTGTGCAATAGTGCATGGTCAGATATTATGTCTGTTTCAAAATTTAAGACAGATGATTCTTGATAAATGGTGTTTAGTAGTTCAAGTATTGCGTCAAGTTGTTTTAGTGGTTTTTTTCTAATGTTCCAAGTTCTAAGACTATGATCATTTTGATACTTGCCTTTATCTTTCCATGTGTTATCTTTCTTGTCAAGTTCTAGTTTAGGGGTTTTTCCTTTTACTTTCTTCATTGGCATCTCTGGATTGATTAGTGGTATATTTTTTTGAAGTTCTACAAAATGTTTCTTTAACTCTTTTTCATAAATTTCCACTCTCTTACCAAAATCCTTGATGAATGTGCTTATTTTCTCATCGGGAGAAGATAATGAAACCATTATTCTATTACCCTCTTTTCTGAATTCTATGAATCCTTGTTTTACAAATTCATCAAGTTTCTTGTAAAAATGGTTCTTATTTACTGTAAAGGATTGTCTAAACAATTCATTCTTCCATAGGTCACCTTGATCAAGTAGGATATTTGTCACATTTTCCAGTATTTCAGGCATACAATCGGTATCCTTATGGATACTTTTGTTATAAATCATCCCATGAAAACCAAATTACTTGTCCCAACAAAGCACAATGAAGACCACAGTAGAAACCCTACAACGACTAAAAAAACATGGTAAGATGGGAAACTCTTACGATTATGTCGTAAACAAGTTGTTAGATAAAGCAGAGGAAACTCCAGATGTCTAGCACTTGTATTTTTTGCTCAAAAAAATTCACTGACCATTCGCCCAATGAGGCATGGTCTTGCATTGAACGAATATCAGAAGGAGTAGAAAAGTCTTGAGAGGAACTGAATCAGTCCCTCAATCAAGAACGCACTTTCTAAAGATTGATGTTATTAGTAAAGTTTCACTTTTGTTTTCCCTGTTTACTTTAAGAGGTTTGCCTTGAAGTTTTATCATAACTTTCAAAATGATTGGAAAGGAAAATTTTGTAATCATGTCTATGTTGAATTAGAAGAAAAGAATGGATATGTTCTTCAAAAGTGTATTAGATGTTTTAGACTTTTTGAGGAACAGGTATAATGGAAAATCAAATTTCAGGGTATCTTGCTTTTTCGCAGAGTAAAATCGACCTATCCAATGAAGTAAATCATGAACTATCAAAAGAAGAACTTGATGAAGCAATTCAATTATCAGGATATACTAAACCCGATAAATCAAAACTAAAAAAGCAAAGTGAATTTTCAACCCTAACCAATACAGGTAGAATGTGGGCTATGGCTTTAGCTGGAATTTGGAAAACTATGATGGATATTGATGGTTACAAATTACCAGCTACTAAGCAGGCATATTCTATCTGTGGAAAGGGGTTTTTCAAAGCGTGTCTTAATGACAGATTCGCTAAGAGATTTGTCTACCATTGTGGGCGTATTGGGTGTGAAATTTGTGCTAAAAGGGCAGGATCTAGAATAGCCAAGAAGATTGAGAGGAGAATTACCCTGTATTCTTTGAGAATCCAAAAATTATCCAAGGGACGAAAAACTCCTCTTGCAAGTCATGTTATAGAATCAATAGAACCTAATTCAAAATTTTGGGATTATTCTAGAGAAAAACAAAATAGAATTTTGAAAAGAATGAGAATTATTGCAGGGATTAGAGGGGGTTGTGTCATCAATCACTTGTGGAGATTTGATAAATCGAATTTAACCCCGATTCATTCCCCTCATAAGCATTTGATTGCTTTTGGTTGGATTAAAGAAAATGCTAGTCAATTAATCAAAGAAGAATTAGGGATTGATGTTGTTTATCACAAAGTAAGGAATGGAACTTTAAGAAATAGAGTAGATGTTTTTGCTGTTGCATTTTATCAATTAAGCCATTGTGCAGTAAAACAAAATAAACAATCTGTTCAATGGTTTGGGGAATTAGCAAATAACAAACTATCAAACAAAACACTAGAACAATACAAAGACGATGAATATATTTTACAAGATGAAGAGATAGAGAGAAGTAAATGTTGTCCTACTTGCTGTGAAAGACTACCTCCTGTTAAAATTGATATAACTTTCCCACATTGGAGAGAAAAGTTATCTAGAATTGAAAACAAAGAGAAGTTTTTCGAATTTGATTCTGGATTGTTCTTATCGGTAGATTTCAACAAAGGCGAGAAAATCCCATACTATGATGAATCATATCAAGTGTATTACAAACAAACTCTTAGAGAAAGAAAAGAATCTCGTGAACTTGCAAGACCTGATTTGTATAAGAGAAACAATACTGAGGAAACAAAGAATCAACCATTGATGTCATTTTGTGATGTGTCTTGACACAACAAGAATACCCTATTGTTTACAAGTGTAGAATGTGCAAAAAGGAATTTGATTATCTAGATAAGATACTATACCATATCCAATATCAACACAAAATCACACTTTAACTAAAACACACAGAAACTAACATATCATACACCTTTTTAGACATATTTCACGCCTATCCCCAAGCAGGGGTTTGGGGGTGCAACCCCCAACTAATCATCATCACAGTTAGGACAGTTTTTTGATTCATCTTGGTTTTTCTTGACATATTCTTCAAAAGTAGTTCCACAGTCCGTACAGATGAATTGTTTTTTGTAGAGTTGTTTTTTCTTTAGAAATACTGCTCTTATTGATGAAACCCATTCAGAACCAAAAGAATATTCTTCATCATCATAATCATCTACCTCAATAAAGTAATGTTTCCAACTTTTTTTAGTTCCTTTTTTATGAAAACGTAAGTTTCCAGAGTTTTTGTACGCTTTGTAAACTCCAACAGTGTATTTTGCCATATTTTATAACGTCTAATCACGTCTAAAAACACCATGATTAGTTTACGTTGTTTACATTACAACACGCTTAAGTTCATAATTCTTGTAGAACATTCATGACTGTTGAAGGTATTAGAAAAGCGACAGAATATTTTCTAGAAACAATGGATAGTGAA
Organism: Candidatus Nitrosopumilus sp.; assembly: GCA_013203245.1. Classification (GTDB taxonomy): domain Archaea; phylum Thermoproteota; class Nitrososphaeria; order Nitrososphaerales; family Nitrosopumilaceae; genus Nitrosopumilus. The sequence goes on along the minus strand of JABMOR010000004.1, from coordinate 2,150 downwards.
GGCGTTTACGAGATTAATTCAAAATTTTTTGAGGAACATGTGGAACATTTTAAAAATTGGTCAAATAGAAGAAATTCCTTCCATCATGTTTTAAAAAAAATTACACCATTAATTGATGGGAAAATTACTGACGAAGAAGGTGGATTATTTATGATACAAATTATGATTTGGAATCTTGCTTCAATGTTAGAATTGTTTAAATTTTTCCTAATGGTTGTCACAAACAAAGACAGAATCAAATTTAATCCAGACAAGGCAATGTATGGTCAAGTAATCGGTACAATCTGCAAAGAAATGAATTATGATGAAAAAACAAGAAAAACAACATTAGATAATTTCATGGTTGATTTTAGAAATGCTATTTTTCATAATAATTACAGTATAGGAAATTTTCAAGTAACCTACCAAAATTATAATAATCAGGCAGTAGTTTTGACACTTGATCAGTTGAATGAAAGAAATTCTGAAGCGACTGCAATGTTTGAAGTTATTTCAGGATTTGCTGAGAAAAAAAATAGTGAATTAGGGAAAGGCTTGGAATGAAACCTGTAAAAATTATCGCACGAATTGGATTATGGTCTATGTTTACGTCTGGAGTCATAGCCATTGCAAGTGAGTTCGTATTTACTGAAAAAATGACAAACTTTAGTCCATACATAATTTGGGGTTATGGAATTATGGTCATTGTAATTTCATTATTATTTCTCAATCAGAGCTATCAAAAACCTAGACCTCACAAACTAAAATAACGTTCAAAAATAATTGACAAATGCCCATTTACTTAGATTCGACTTTTAGATTCTAAACCATACGCTTAAGTTCATAATCTACCTAGAAATTCATTGAAGAAAATTATACTGTTTACGATAATTTCAGCATTGGCACTCACTGTATCAATTACGTCAATTTCAGCACAGTCTCAGTCAGATATCCCTGTTTGGGTTAAAGGAGTGGCCGATTTTTGGGTGAAAGGAAATATTTCAGATAGCGATTTTGGTGAATCAATTTCATTTCTAATTGAACAAGATATCATTCATGTGGATATGCCCGATACGAAAGATTCTGAAACAGTCAATAAAATAATGATGTTAGAGATTGAAAATAGAAAACTAAAGATTGAAAATAAGGAACAAGAAAAAACTTTAATCTCTATGTTGAGTAAGTATGAAGAACTTAAGAAAGTGGTTGAAGGTATTCTAAAGGAAAGAGATATCGGAGTAGTAAATCCACCCACACCTGAGTCCACATATTTATCAGGACAATTTGTTCCGGACTCATTATGGGGTTCTGTTGATGCAGAATATTACGACGACAGATACGAACGACTTAATTTAGAAATATACACAAGCGATAAATTTCAAAATGATTTCGTGTTTAAACAAGGTCGAGTAGATGTATTGGTTTGGTTTGAAGCACAATCTGGTGTATCAGTACATGGTGGAACCAATAATCAGGATTACTCCCATCTGGGAATTAAAGATATAATGGTAATAGAACAGACAGTAGAGTTTAGCGAATCTAATTATTCATATTACAACAAATTGGTATTCAATATAGAAGGTTGTTTACCTGCAGAAGATTACTTCGTTGAAGCAACCATTTGGTCAGATACAGGTAAGGGATTTACATTTAATAATGAATTCACAGTTAGTGATGGTTCTTGTTGAGGATGATTCAAACATCAGATTCTAAACTCTTTTGAAAATTCGTGTCAAAGGAGGGAATGACGTCTCGACGCACTTTTCTCTCACTTGCACTAATCTAGTATTACGAAATTTGTATTTAAGATCGTATACATTTCACAATAACCTGCACTTTTAGGCTCAAATGAGCCTAGAAACCTCCTTGATTTGCAATATGCTTGGATGTAACAGCGAAGCCTTTGCTCATGTAATGCACTATTATTTTGAGGAAGGCATCAGAAGACCGTTTGCAAAGTGTATCATGAGGTTTTGTAATTTGCATGCAAAGATGCTCACGGAAGACGACGTTACAACAAGGGTTCAGGTGTTAAATTGAGAAAGATAGAGATTGGGATAAATGACAAGGACTATCTTGATTTCTTGTCTGTCTGTATTGAGGATGAGTTGTCAGTTGAGGATAAGCTGAAAAACATAATCAGATATCATATCATTACATATAGGAATAGG
>JABMOR010000036.1 GCA_013203245.1 Candidatus Nitrosopumilus sp. | reverse complement strand
ATTCATCTCTGGCCCTAACAGTCCTTCTGTTTGGCCAAAAATGGCTCCGATTATATCTGCTCTTTCAACGAGTCCATCGACTTCATAGGAAAGCTTAACGTGATATTTGACAATTCCTTGCTGAACCATAAACTATTCATCTCCTTTATTTGCATAATTTGAGTTTCTGTCTACGATATATGAGGGTATCGCAAAAAATAATAAAAATACTAAATTTTCAAAAAATTTGTCAATTATAGCGTTCGCTAAGTATAATCTAAAAATGAAAAATGATGTTGTTTATTCTGTGCTAAATGAGGAACCACATGAACAGGATTTTGTAACATTTGGATTGTTAATTTTGAATCCAGAACCCATTAGGCTTTCAATATAGTCTACGTTTGCACCTTGTAGATGGTCAACACTGTAGCTGTCAACTAAAAGTTTGACTCCATTTTCCTCCATGACAATGTCATCTTCTTCTGGTGCTTTTTCAAAGCCCATTCCATAAGATAGACCAGAGCAACCTCCACCTTGAACATATACTCTAAGATATTCAGGAGATTCTGCTTCTTCTTTCATGAATTCATGGATTTTTTCAGCTGCTTTTGCAGTAACGGTAACCATTTTTTGTGTTTGTTCAGTTGCCATAATGAAGAAAAATGCTGTTTCAAATTATAATAAGCTTTTCCCACGCAACACACTAGTAATTCAAGAAATAGTAGCCGTTTTTACTGTAATTTTCAGTGATCTACAAAATGTTTGACCAGATCGCTTGAAGTTAGAATTCCAACAACTTTGTCATCATCAATAACAGGTAATTTTCTAACATTTCGAGTAGACATCAGATTTGATGCTATCAATAAATCAGAATTTGAATCAATTGAGATTAGTGGGGAAGACATTATTCTTCTAACAGGAGTATCAATAGGATAAGAGTGAGCAGTGATTTTTATTGCAAAATCCCTATCAGTTGCAATCCCAACAGGTAAATTATTTTCTAAAACTATTACAGCGCCCACCCCAGCATCTTCCATCATTTTTACTGCATTAGTTGCAGTAACTGACGAATCAACAGATGTAAAAGAATTGCTCATAATGTCTTTTACCCAAGTTTTTTGTTGAATAGGATCAGATGAATTCATGTATAGAGTTTACACAGATGTGTATTTCAAAGGATTAATAGAATTTCAATTATGATAATCATGTTCATTAAAATCAGAACCTAGAGATACAGATAAAATTACGGTAGTGTCAGTGGTTTGGAATTTTAGTTCTTTATCAGGTAAGAAACTACGAAATACTTGTGTTAGTAATTGTTCAGTAAATACAGACCATTTCAATCCCAACTCATGTTGAATTAAAAATGTGTGCATGTCACCTTCTACACGATGATCAGAATTCATTCCTGATGCTCGCATGTAATCTTCTAATGTTTCAACACATCGTTTCAAATCATATCCTCCTTTGATAAACAACACAGTGTCCTTAATCATAGGAAACATCAATGTAATAATTTCATCAATATCTTGTCCATCCAATTCACCTCCCAATGCTTCAAGAATTCCCTTAGGTACTGGAATCATTCCAATTTTACTAGCGAATCTATCCCATTGAACATATTTTTCTAGTATTTGTCTGACTAGAACATTTTGTGAAATACCTTTTTGTGCAGATTCAGTTTCTAATTCAGTAACAAGTTTTTCTGGAAGTCTATACGTAATACTTCGAGTAGATTCCTTTTTTGAGGAATGAATTTGTCGTTTTGTAGAAGCTAAATTTTTATCCATCATTTTTAGATTAAATAAAAATCCTCAATAGTTAATTTGCGCGTGTGTTTGGCACAAGTTCTACAGATGTTACCTCTAGATCACATTTCAGAGAAATAGATTTTACTCTACTTTTGTATAAAAAGTACTTTTTTCCATCTCGATTAATTGAGCCAGAAATAGCAAGTAATTTTGCATCATACAGAGTCTGTAATCGTCTATAGACAGTACTGATAGGAATTTTCTTTTCGCCAGATATTTCCATCGCAGATTTTGGTTTTTCTAAAGTATTATGAAGGATTGATTTACAATATTTATCAGCAAGGATTTCCAAAATGATTTGCTTTCTTTCATCATCCACTATTTTTACGGACTGAACTAATTCTTGCATGAAAAAACAGGTTCAAAATTAGATATAATAGATTAGACCGCACTGCAAGACAATGCACATGAATTAAAATAACAATCCTAACTAGATGATTTCTAATTATTTTATTTAGAATATTATTTTACATAAATTGCACCTTTCATCCAAGGATGTAAAGTACAAAAATAATCAAATTCTCCGGCGTCATCAAATGTATAACTCCATGTATTTCCAGATTGAATAAATTCAGAATCAAATGTTTTTTCAACATCAGTTACAGTATGTACAACAAAATCATCATTAGACCAAGTTACAGTAGTTCCAGAATCAATTTCAATTGCTAATGGGTTGTAAGATTCCACAACATCAGGATTCCAAGAATCTTTTACAATAGACACCTGATCAGTTTGAATTTTGGCGGCATCAATAACTGTAGTTTCACCTAAATTTTCATAGGAAATTAGTTGTGGTTGTTCCAAAGACATTATCAAATCTTCTTGCCATTTTATCATCGAATAACTTCCCTCATTGTTACTTGGAGTTTGAATTGCCAACAATGATGAATCATCTTCAAGTACTTCAATTATTGCCATAGAACCGCGTTCTTCTTGTATACCATGGACATGGAAAAGATATTTTCCAGGTTCATCCCACTGTGCTTCAATTATTGCAGTATCCCCATTTCCAATAAGATGAGTTTGTGCAAAGTATGGTTCGTTCCATAAAATTCCTGATGGATATACTTTGAAAATTGTACTGTGTACGTGAAATGGTGATTGTAATACTCCTCCAACTCCAGATACGTAAAATCTAGCTAATTCTCCCTTTACAACTTGGATAGGATTATCCATGTATTGATTGGCATATCCGTTAATCATGTAATATTCTGTAAAGTATTCTAATGCATTATTTGGATCAAATTCACTTAGAGTGAAGAAATATTCTCTTGCAGGATCCATTGGACGTATAGCAGGATCAATAATCATTGCTCCAAACATTCCCATTCGTACATGTTCAGATGTTGGAAATGCATGGCAGTGGTACATGAATAGACCGGATTCTTTGGCTACAAAGTGATACGTGTATTCCTCTCCAGGCATTATCTGTGGAAACACACCATCATTTGCAGAATCATGAGTTCCGTGAAAATGAATGGTGTGGGCATAAGGTGTCTCATTTACAAATTTCACTGTGACATCATCGCCTTCATTAAATCTAAGTGTAGGTGCAGGAACGGTTCCATTATACGTCCACACAGTTGATCGTACTCCGGGAGATACTTCAATTTCTGCATCTTGAGCAATTAGAGTATAAAATAATGTTTGAGGATTTTGATTTTTAAATTTTGGATAAGTGTCTGCAGACTCTGCATCAGTAATTTGAATTTCAGGAGATTCAATAAATGTAAAAATGGCAACACTAAAACCAATAATTACACCAATTACAATATACAAAGTATTCATTTGTTTCATAACAATACAAATTTTTCCAATTGAGAGTTATTAAATCAATAACGATGTTGTCAGAGTTGATTTTAACTTTGAAAAAATATGGATTTACTCTCAAATTTCATCCTACCAATACAGTTACCATAAAGTTAGAAAAATCTAACTTTTTTTAATTAATAAAATAAAGAAGAAATTAGAAATAGCTATTTCTTTGACTTGTTTACAAATGCTGTCATACGCTCTTCCCTATCAGGATGAGTGAAACAATTTCTCCAAGCTAAAAGTTCAATTGCAAGACCAGTATCAAGATCTGCATTTCTTCCCTTGTTGATTGCTACTTTAGACATCTGAACACCCATTGTAGAGTTTCTAGCGATTTGTTGGGCCATTTTCAAAGCTTCTTCTTGTAATGATGCAAGAGGAACTACTTGATTTACGAGACCAATTTCTTTGGCCTCTTCTGCTTTGACCATTTTGCCTGTGTAAACAAGTTCTTTTGCCTTTGCTATTCCCACGATTCTCATCAATCTTTGAGTACCACCCCATCCTGGAGGGATACCAATTGTTACTTCTGGTTGACCTAGTCTAGCAGTATCTGCTGCTATTCTAATATCACATGACATTGCAAGTTCGCAACCTCCACCTAAAGCAAAACCATTAACTGCTGCAATCGTTGGTTGTCTAACCAATTCAACAGTTGCAGTGACAAGCTGACCTGTCTTTGCATATTCAACTGATTCGTCTGCGGAGATTTTTGACATATATTCAATATCTGCACCAGCAGAAAATGCCTTTTCTCCCTCACCAGTCAAAATGATAACTTTGACATTATCATTATGGTTTAGTTCTTCAAAAGTTTTGATTAGTTCTTTTGCAACATCAATATTCATAGCATTGAGTTTGTCAGGTCTGTTAATTTTGACAGTACAAATGCCATCAGAAGTAGATGTGGTAACTAGTGACATGTTAATTTGCCAAGTAATATAGGAATTAAATGTTCTCTATTTTCCGAGTACTTTGCCCCATTGAGATAATGCAGATGCTGCGGCAACCCAAGTTCGAAGATCTTGATAAACTGGGACATTATGTTTCTCAATCAATTTTATCATTTTTTCAGTATATGGACCACCATTACCTCCAGCAAGGATTGGTTTCTTCTTTTTCTTTGAGAGTTCATCTAGATAACCAATAATTGTTTCTTCAAGTGGATCATCTTGGAAAACAAACCACGGCATAGCAATATCAATATTATTTTCATCTAAGAATTGTTGAATGACAAATCTATAATCATCTGCAGTTGCACCACCGCCTACATCTGCAGGATTACCATTATGAATAGGGACGGTAGCTGGGAAATGATCCTTTATTTTTTTGGTAATTTGTGGAGAAAGTTTTCCTATTGTGAGACCTAATCGTTCCAATTGATCAATTCCACCAATCATTGGACCAGCACCATTACTTGTCATAGCAACACGATTACCCTTTGCAGGAGGTTGCCATGCTAGTGCCTTTAAGACTCCAACTAGTTCTTGATAACTATCAACTGAAATAATTCCTGCTTGCTTGAATGCACCCATAATCATTGCATTTGAGCCTCCAAGAGAACCAGTGTGGGATGCAGCTTGTTTTGCACCTGCAGCAGTTCTACCACTCTTCCAAATAACGATAGGTTTCTTTGCCTCTTTCATTACACGTTTAGCAGTATTGATGAATTTTCTACCATCACCGAATCCTTCAACGTACAATCCAATTACTTTAGTTTGAGGATCATTTGCAGCATACCATATCATGTCTGCTTCATCAACATCAGAACGATTTCCAAAACTAATCATTTTTGATAAACCAAACAAATCAGCACTTTCCAACATACTAATTCCCATGGTTCCACTTTGTGAGAAAAATGCAACAGGACCTAATTTTGAACGTACCATTCTTTCTTGTCCTTGGAATGCACAATCAAGTCTATTTGCCGCATTAAACATTCCAATACAATTAGGACCAATTACACGAATTTTGTGTTTTATAGATAATTCTTTTACTTTAGCTTCCATTGCAGCCCTGTCACCACCAAGCTCTTTACCACCACCAGAAACGATTACAACATTATGAATTCCTTTCTTAGCACAAGTTTCCATGATTGGACCACATGCTGAAAGATCAACACAAACAACAACCAGATCAATTTTATCTTCTATTGCATCCAATGATGGGTAGCATTTGATTCCAAGAATTGATGTTTGTTTAGGATTAACTGGATATACTTTACCTTTGTAATCTTGTTTTCCAAGTGCATCTAATACAGAATTACCAATCTTTCCAGGGGTTGCAGATGCGCCAATTAATGCAACAGATTTTGGAGTAAAGAATGACTCCATCGAGGTAATGTTTGGTTTTTCTTTTGAAATTGAATTCTTTCTTAATTCATTATTTAGAATAATCTTTGCGTCCACTACAAAGTAGGATTTAGGATATACGATTACAGGATTAAAGTCAATACTGTTAACATAGTCTGCGTTATCTACCCCCATCTTTCCAATTTGAACAAGTGCATTTGCAACCATGTTTATGTCAATTGGAGCACTGCCACGGAATCCTTTGAGGAGTTTTGAGCCTTTTAGTTCATTGAGCATTGATTTTGCATCAGATGTTGTAATTGGAAGCATTCTAAATGCAACATCTTTGAAAACTTCAGTCATTATTCCACCTAATCCAACCATGATCATTGGACCAAACTGTGGGTCATTTTGAATACCAACTATTAGTTCAACTCCTCCTTTTGGAACCATCTTCTCCAAAAGAATTCCTTTTACATCAACACCTTTTTTCTTAGATAAACGACCGTACATGTCAGTGAATGTTTTTTTAACATCGGCTACATTTTCTAATCCAACTTTAACTCCACCAACATCAGTCTTGTGTAAAATTTGTGGTGATACTACTTTCATTACAAGCGGAAAACCGATTTTCTTTGCTTGTTTTGCTGCTTCTTCAGCAGATGTCACTAGTGCATAAGGTGGGACTTTAACGCCATAAGTTTTGAGAATATTTTTTGATAATTCCTCAGTGATAACTTTGTGATTTGTTTGAATAGTGTCCTCAAAAATTTTACTAACAACAGTCATCGTT
>JABMOR010000035.1 GCA_013203245.1 Candidatus Nitrosopumilus sp. | reverse complement strand
TCTTCAATTTCGGTCATAATTGATCTTGATAGAATATCTCGTGGAGCTAATTCCATTTTACCGGCGGCATATGTTTTCATAAATCGTTCACCTTTGTTGTTAAGAAGATAGCCACCTTCACCTCTTGCACCTTCAGTAATTAGAATTCCAGATGGTAAAATTCCAGTCGGATGAAATTGAACAAATTCCATATCTTTGAGTGCCATACCAGCACGTAATCCCATATCCAAACCATCAGGAGTTGAAGAAAGAGCATAAGTAGAAAAGCTGTATAATCGCCCTGCACCACCAGTTGCAATGATAAGAGCTTTTCCTTTGATTGTGTAAAATGTACCAGAACCTAATTCAATTGCAGTAACACCCATGAATCGTTTTCCATCATGAATAATTGATGTAACAAACCATTCGTTTAGATATTCAATATTTTCAAATTTTTGACATGTGTCATACAAAGTTTGCATTTCAAAGAAGCCAACTTTATCTGATGCATACGTTGCTCTAGGAAAACTATAACCACCAAAGTTTCTTTGATCAATTCTTCCATCAGGTCGTCTTGACCACGGCATTCCCCAATGATCTAGTTGATGGATTTCTTGTGGCATTTCAACACATAGTCTTTCAGCAACATCTTGGTCTGCAAGAAAATCGCTTCCTTTGACGGTATCATAGATGTGTGATTCAATTGTATCACCTTCATCTTCAAAAAGAACTGCTGCAGTTCCACCTTCTGCGGAAACAGAATGGGAACGCATAACTTGTACTTTGGAAACAACTCCAATTTTGAGGTGAGGGCCTTTTTTGGCGGCAGCAATTGCAGCACGCAAACCTGCTAAGCCAGAACCACAAATAATCAAATCAAATTCTATTGAATCTACCATTTTTCAGTCAAACTTGCTTTAGGTGAGATAAATATGTAGTAATTGCAGGCATGATCGTAAATATTAAAATATATCACTAGTGATATCACTAGTGATGATTTCCGAGTGGTTTCAGAGAGTAGGCAGTTCAGTTCCTAGAGGATTTTCAAGATATTTCATTTTAGAACTGTTGAAAAAAACTCCACATACAGGAAAAGAGATTATCGATTATGCAGTTGAGCAAAGTAACGGAATTTGGAAACCTTCGCCTGGATTGATTTATCCATTGTTAGGTAGATTACTAGATGAAGGATTAATTGAAGAAACCAAAGATGGAAAATATCAACTAACAAAGAAAGGAAATGACACAGCAGCAGATGTAGACAAAGTAAACGACATCGTAAAAAAGCAATTAGAGGTTTTATTCAGATTAGGGAATGTTGGAAGATTTGTTGTATTAGATCTATTAGAAAAGATTGCGGCAATGGGATCTATTCTAAGTTCTAATTTTGCCAATATGACAGATGAGGAGACCGACAAATACAAACAATTCCTAGAATCTGAACTAAAAAAAGTTCAAGAAAAAGAAGTGAAGAAAAAAGGCAAAGAAATCAAGATTGAGTAATTACAGAATATTTTTATTTTAAAATAAATTCAATGTTAATTAAATTTTCAGGTATTAAAATCATAAATAATTCAGAAAAAGAATACAATTATGAAAAATTTGAAAAATATGTTAAAATCAAAAAAACCACTTGTGATACCAGGTGTTTATGACGCACTAGGTGCAAAAATTGCTCAGAAAGTAGGATTTGATGCAATGTTTCAAACAGGATATGGAACATCTGCCACATTATTTGGAATGCCAGATTATGGATTTATCGGAGCTGCAGAAACTGTAGATAATGCTAGAAGAATTTGCAGAGCAGTGACAGTACCAGTAATTGTTGATTCAGATACAGGGTACGGAAATGCATTAAGTGTTTGGAAATTGGTAAAGGAATTAGAATCAGCAGGAGCATCTGGCATATTCTTAGAAGACCAGAAATGGCCTAAACGATGCGGCCACATGCAAGGAAAAGAAGTAATTTCACAAGAAGAGTACACAGAGAAGTTATCTGCAGCAATTGATGCAAGAGAGAACAAAGATTTCATTGTTGTTGCAAGAACAGATGCGAGGGCGACGGAGGGATTAGATGAGGCAATTGAACGTGGAAAACAAAATAAAGAAACAGGGGCAGATGCAGTTTTTGTTGAAGCACCAAGATCAATTGATGAAATGAAAAGAATAGGAAAAGAGATCAATGCACCACTAGTTGCAAATATGATTGAGGGTGGAGCAACTCCATTGAGTTCAGCTGAGACATTGAGTAAAATGGGATTTAATATCATTCTCTACCCATTATCGGTATTGTATGCAAATACATTTGCAACAATGAATATTCTAACCGAACTAAAGAAGACAGGTAACACTGCAAAGTACAAACAAAAAATTGTAAATTTTGATCAGTTCAACGACTTGGTTGAACTTTCAAAGTTTAGAAAAATGGAAGAAAAATACGAAAAATCAAAAAGAAAATAAAAAATTCAAGTAAAGGGCACTAGCTTGTGCTTCTCTTTATTTCAATTTCTATTGTTGAAACGTTTCTAGATCTACCGTCTTGTGACTCTAATAGTTCTGAGTCAATTTTAATTTCTCCGATAGTGTAGCCTGCATTTTCTGTCTTTCTTGCAATGATTTGAGCTACATCGACAGCACGACCTATGCTGAGTCCTCTAGCTTTGATGTTGACGCTTGGTACGTTAGCCAATTGAATTAGCGCTGATGTTACATATGCCATCAGTGGTTTCTTACCAATGAATACGGTGTCGTGGGTTTCATTTGACATGCAAAATTTGGTATTTAAGGATAATTTAAAGTTAAAAGGATATTTTCTAATTTAATGAAAAATAATTGGAAATATTTAACCATTATTAACTAGAAAGAAGGAATTCGGTCAGAACTTGGAAAATATTTCAAAAGTTTTAGAATCAGGAAACAGTAAAGAAAAAATCAGAATTTTAGAGACTTTGGATAATATAGATGATCCAGAAATTTTAGAAAAAATAATTTCAAAATTAGATGATGATGATGTTGAAGTTAGAGGAGAAGCATTTAGTTCACTTTTATTAAATAAAAATAAAATTTCAAATGTTTTAATTGGTAATTTGAATGCTGCCAGTAAAAACATCAGAGGATTTGTATTACTAGTATTAGCAAATAGAAATGAAACATCTGCCATTCCTAAAATAATCAAACTTGTAAAAGATGAACGTTCTATGGTCAGATCATGTGCACTTGGTGCATTGGGACATCTAAAGGCTCAAGAAGCTAAAGAAATTTTTCTCGAAGCATTATCAGATTCCAATACAGAAGTAAAAAAAAGCGCATTGCAGGGAATAATTGATTTGGGGATTATCATTTCAGATGAAAAAATCAATGAGATTTTTAAAGAAAAGGATTATGAAATAGAAAAAATGATTTCGTTGATAAAAAAAAATAAGTGGACCGGAAGGGATTTGAACCCTCGATCCGATGCATGCCATGCACCTATCCTACCGGACTAGACGACCGGCCCAATAATCAGAAATCTGATCGAAATATGTTTTTCAAATTGGTTATTAACGTTTAGCGGTTAATAGGAAATTTGTGTTATGAAATTAACACAATATATTTAACCTTGCAAATGTTGATTGAATCGTTATGGTCGTAGATAACAAAGCAACCGTCACTTTTGTTCAATTATTAAAAGAGGATCTTGTAATTTTGAGAATAGTTCCAAAAGAGGGTCCAGTTCCAGAATATCAAGCAGGTCAATTTATCACATTGGGATTACCAAATCCTATAGAAAATGGAAAAATTGTTAGACGAGCATATTCAATTGCATCTCATCCAGAAAATAGAGATTACATTGAGTTGGTAATTAGATGGGTTAGAAAACCACTTCCAGGTAGATTAACTACTCAAATATTTAATATTAAAGAAGGAGATGAAATTCTCTGGTTAAAACCAACAGGCAGAGCCTTACTAATTAATGAAGAATTACCAAATGGAGAAAAAGATAATCGCCGAATTGTTTGTATTGGTGGAGGAACAGGTCTTGCACCATTTGTAAGCTTTGCACAGCATTTTCATGACACTGGTGATAAACGTGAAATTATTGTATTGCAGGGAGCAAGTTATGTTGATGAATTAAGTTACAAGGATTTGCTAACTAATCTTGAAAACGAGAGTATTGCTAAAGGTAAAGATAAATGGAATTTTAGATACAGAGGTGCAATCAGTAGACCTCAAGAATGGTTTAACAGATCATGGTCAGGTCAAGTTGGTAGAGTTGAAACATTTCTAAGACCAAGAGATAGTGGACTTTCACCATTAGAAGAATTAATTGGAGATAAAATTACTAAAGAAAATACAATGTTCTATGTTTGTGGTTGGCAAGGAACTATTGATGGTGTAATGGACTTTTTGAAACCAAAAGGATTCATCACTGAACATGATAAACGTGAAGATGGAAGTTTTGAAGTCAAATACGAATCATACGGATAGAATTTTTAAAATATCAATCATTGAAATATGAGAATTATTTAGGGAATGTAATTGATTACTGCACTTTATCTTGCACATCTAAATCCAGTGACAAACGCCCATGTAGAAATTATTACAGAATTAAAAAAACAAGCAGACATTGTTAAAGTAATGCCAGTCGTATTCAAAGATGAAAATAGAGAAATAAACAGTAAAAGTTTTCCATTTAATTTTGAAACTAGGAAGAAAATGCTAGAGTCTATTTTTGGTGATTCAATTCAAATCACTGATGATTATGCATTTTATTCTCCATTTAAAAAATACTTACCGCCATTAGTTAGACGAAAATCATGGAAATTAAGAAAACAAATTCTCGATGGAGTGAAAGGTGATTATTTTTCATATACTGGAGATAAGGCTGAAGGATATATGTTGAAAATGTATATGTTAAAACCAAAAATTGGTGAAAGAAAATCACTTTCGGCTACATCTGTAAAAGAAAAATTGTATGATGCAGTTCATGAAAAGAAATCGTCATGGAAGGACGATGTTCCAGAAAGTATCGTCAAAATTATTGAAGATGAGTGGAAAACAGTTGAAAAATATGCAAATGGAGAAGATCAAACTACTAGAATTGTAGGAATGAAATTTCCCAAAGAAGGTTATTCAAAATAAATAGAGATTAATACACACATAGTAAAAAAATTTCCATGACACTTCCCCTTTCAAAATACGTGTGGTTTGATGGAAAGTATATTCCAACAGAAAAAGCACAAGTTCCAATTACAACACATGCAATTCATTATGGCACATCTGTCTTTGAAGGAATTAGAGCATATTGGAATGGAAAAAATCTTTACGTATTTAGATTAGATGAGCATGTAAAACGATTTAGAAGATCAGGACAGTTTTACAACATTTCACTAAATTTTTCAGACGATGAGATTACCAATGCAATTATTGGGATTTGTAAAAAAAATAAAATAAAAAAATCTTGTTACATTAGGCCATTTTATTTTGTAGGAGACTATGGAATTAATCTTCATGTAACTGAAAAAGCACCAACTAATGTTGCAATCTTTACATTTCCATTTGGAGATTTATTTAACAAAAATGGAATAACTGCAGGGGTTGTATCTTGGAGGAAATTCTCAGACATGTCAACACCACCACAAGCAAAAATGGGAGGGAATTATCTAAATTCAATTATTGCCACTCAGGAAGCAAAACGAAATGGAGTAGATGAAGCAATTTTACTTGATCACAATGGAAATGTTAGTGAAGCACCTGGTGAGAACATCTTCATTGTAAGAAACGGTCAATTGGTAACTCCATCACTTGTATCATCAGCACTAGAAGGGATTACGCGTGATTCAATAATCAAAATTGCAAAAGATTTGGATATAGATATGATTGAGCGAGATATTACAAGAAGTGAATTAATCATATCTGAAGAGATTTTCCTAACAGGAACTGCAGCAGAGATTACACCAATCATAGAGATGGATTCAAAACAAATAGGAAACGGTAAACCAGGAGGCATTACAAAAAAGATGATGGAAGTGTATACTGAGATAGTAATGAACAAAAATGAAGATTATTCTCATTGGTTAACTGAGGTATATTAGATGAAAATTGTGCAAATTGGAACAGGTGGATGGGGCAAGAATCATACAAGAATTTTATCACAATTAGGAGTTCTAGTTGCCGTATGTGATGCAGATTCCCAAAAAAGTAAGGAATATGGAGAAAAATATTCTGTTAATCACTATACATCATTAGATGAATTATTAACTGTAGAAGAATTTGATGGTGCTTTTGTTGTAACTCCCACATCAACTCATGCTGCAATTGCAAAAATATTGTTAGAGGCAAAAAAACACGTCTTTGTAGAAAAACCAATGACCTATCAATCTGAAGACGGACAAGATCTTGCAAAACTAGCAGAAAAAAATAAAGTAATCCTGACTTGTGGGTACATTGAAAGATTCAATCCCGCAGTTGATGTAGTAAAAAAAATGGTCAAGGAGAAAAAATATGGAGATTTAGTCATGCTTGAATTTCACAGAGAAAATAGAATGCCACTTCACATCAAAGATGTTGGAATAATTTACGATACATCAGTTCACGATATTGATACTGCCAATTGGTTATTTGATGATATGCCACAGGTAGTGTTTGCAAGGGCAGGGAAGATAAAACATGAACACGAAGATTTTGCAAGTATCATGTTAGGATACAAAAATAACAAAGTTGCAATTATTTCATCAAACTGGATTACACCAAAAAAAGTGAGAAAATTTAATGCAGTATGCACTGATGCAATAATTTCATCAGATTTTATCACTCAAGAAATCATTGTAGAAAAAGATGAAGGGACAGAAATTGTTCAAAATGAAAAACAAGAGCCATTATTATTAGAAATTCAAAGTTTTCTTGGAGCAATTGAAGGTAAGAATGAACAGGTTGTAAAATCACAAGAAGCAGTGAACGTTACAAAAATTGCCGAAGCTGCACTTTTATCTAGTCAGAAAGGCATCCCCATCTATCTGGATCTAAAATGAATAAAACAATGATGGAAATATTGGCATGTCCAATTGACAAAACTCATCCTTTAGAGTTATTTGAAATAAAGGAAAAGGACAATGTTGTATCAGAAGGTGCAATATTTTGCCCAAAATGTTCTAGATTCTATCCAATAATTGAGGAAATTCCAATCATGTTACCTGATGAATTACGAGATAAAAAACAGGAAATGGAATTTCTAAAAACATTCAAGGATCAATTACCTGAAAAAATTATTACGAAGGCAAACCCATGGCACTTGTGAGATAATGGTTACTAATTTTATTTCAGAAAAAGCAACAATTGGAAAAAATGTTCAGATTTGGCATTTTTCATATGTTGGAGATGATGTTGTAATTGGAGATAACGTCAAAATTGGTTCTCTTGCACATATTGATTATGATGTAAAGATTGGTGAGAATACAAAGATTGAAGGTCAAGCATACATACCACCACTTTCAAGAATTGGAAAAAATGTATTCATAGGACCAGCTGCAGTATTAACAAATGATCCTTATCCAATGTGTAACAAAATGATAGGAGTTACAATTGAAGACAATGTAATTATTGGTGCACGTGCAGTAATCAAAGCAGGTGTAACTGTGGGAAAAAATAGTGTTGTTGCAATGGGTGCAATTGTAACAAAAAATGTTCCTGAAAATGTGGTTGTTATTGGGTCACCAGCTTCAATTAGATACAGCAGGGAAGAGTATGACAAAAAACAAAGACAGTGGAAAGAAAGTTAAAGTTTTAATTCTTTTTTGAAAATCCAATTCTTGATTTTTAATAAAATCAAAATCCAAACTACAACTAAAACTAGTGCAACAATAGCTTTGATCATAGATGTGATAAACAAATCAAGTTCATCAAATCCCGATATGGAAATTGGTCCCAAAAGTGTAACTACAATTCCACCTCCAACAATTATCAAAACCCACATTGCAAATAAAAATCCAAAAAGACCAGATTTCAAATCGAAACTCCCATCATAAATGCAGTAATTATTGCCAATATTCCTGAAAATATTGCCAATTTGAAAATTGTAAAAGCAACTTGTTTTTCAGACATTGGCCCACCTGCAAGAATTAACCTTACCAAAGTAACAGGTGCCTTTTTGTCATCAGTTGCCTTTAATCTAAAATCATCAGTGTGCTCTACTGGTTTTCCCTTGATTTGCCTGTGCTCTACAATACGTTTGACACTTGATAGGAACAAAAAGGAGTTGATTACTGCAGGTAATAGTGCAACTGCTGCAATAATCTCCACACCACCTACAATTGTAATTGCACCATACATTGCACCAAGTGTTAATGCCCCAGAATCGCCAGGGAAAATTTTGCTTGGAATTTTATGGTATTTGTAAAATGCTAATGAAACAAAACCAAGCGGCAAACTAACAATTGCAATCTCATAATTTTGTACAATAAATAAACAAATGGATAATGAAAAACTGGCAATTACCATAAAGCCACTTGCAGCTCCATTTAGAACATCAATAGAGTTGATTGTGTTTCCGGTGATTGGTATCATAAATATAATTAATACAAGGTATAATGCTGGAATTTGTACAGTTCCAAACAATGGAAATGCAAGATTTGAATCGTAAGCTCCAAGTGCAATTATTGGAATTGCAGATACTGCAAGTGCAACTGGTTTAAACCATCCACCCATTACTTTTCTATCATCAACATATCCAATTACAAATGCTGTAGATGTTGTAATTAGTATTGCAAGAATTTCATTCATCTGAAAAAATGCATAAAGAACAAGTTCTGATGCAATAATTCCTGCAATTATTGCAGGACCACCAGGCCTAACCACCATAACATTCTCTTTTTTGTTCACATCTTTTACTGCAAAATTTCTTTTTTCTAAAATTTTGATTAGTGGAGGAGTCATCACAAATACTATTGCAAATGCAACAACACATGAAATTATTGTTGGAATAAGTAAATCAATCAATTATCTAACCTTTCGTAACTCTGCCTTTATGTTATCTGCAATGGTTGAACCAATTTTATCAATCTCTGCTAATTTATTTACAGGAATTTCCCTCAAATCATCCAGATTCTTTATTCCATGTTTGAATAGAATTCGTGCCCTGACCCTTCCAATTCCCTTGACCTTAACCAAATCAAGCAACTCCTCTCTAATACCATAAACCACTCTATTTCTCAAATCACCTAATTCTTCAAGCAAATCTACCCTCTCCACATGCTTTGAAATCTCTCGAAGACAATATGAGAGCCAATTAGCATTTTCAGTCATTCTATGCATGTCGCCAGACTCTATTCCGAGGCTATCAGAGAGAGATAGTTCAGTGGATTCAGTGATCCAGGATTGTAAAGCCAAAAGGCTTCTAGAGCAATCATACTCTGAGATCGGCTCTAGTAATTGAGAGGAATTATTCTCAATCATCAAACTGGCAGTCTCATAGTCTTTTTGCCGAAGTGAGAATTTTGGGAAAAATTCTTCGCAGTTTGTAATCAAATGTAGAAATCCAAAAGTATGTTTTCTTTCCTGAGATACATTTTCAAATGAATCTCTAAAATATGTTGCAGTAAGTGGATCAATGTATAGCATTGATG
>JABMOR010000003.1 GCA_013203245.1 Candidatus Nitrosopumilus sp. | reverse complement strand
CTGAAGTAACATGCGGAGTAAAAATTCAACCAGATAGACCTTTCCCCGATACTGGCGACAGAGGTCTTTTCATTTGTACTGCTGAACTTTTACCATTGTCTCATCCTACTGTTGAAACTGGTCCTCCACAACCTCATGTAATAGAATTAGCAAGAGTTGTTGATAGAGGTATTAGAGAAAGTCACATGGTTGATGTTTCTCAATTAGTTATACAGAAAGATAAATCCGTTATTGGTGTATTTGCTGATAATGTTGTTGTTGATTATGATGGAAATTTATTTGATGCATGCTCTTATGCAGCTACCGCAGCATTACTTACATCAAAAACTCCTAAATGGAATTGGGTTGATGATAAACCTCAACTTGTTGAGGGTGAAAACACTCCTTTACCAATTTCTACAATCCCCGTATCTGTAACCATGGGGAGAATTGGTAATCATATCATAGTTGATCCAAATGGGGATGAATGGGCTAGTATGGATGCTCGTATTACAATTACAAGTGATTCTGATGGAAATATTGTTGCACTACAAAAAGGTGGCAGTGATGGATTTACACAAGATCAAATCAATCAATGTGGCGAAATATCTGTAAGAGTAGGCGCAAAAATAAGGGAAATATTAAAAGAAGCCCAAAAAGGTAGTCAGTAAAATGGTCAGACACGCAAAAGCAAAAAAAGCCCTTAAAGGATTAGGTGCTCGTTATGGAATTAAACTTAGAAAACAATATACAAAAATCCATTTCACATTAAAAGAAGAAAGAGATTGCCCTGAATGTGGTTCTACAACATTTGGACGTGATGCAGTTGGAATTTGGTCTTGTAAAAAATGCAGCTATAAAGTAGCTGGTACAGCATATGACGTTAAACTTTAGTGCAAAAATCACAGTTGATGCAAAAGATAAGACAAAAGCAATTTATGATTCTGTAAACACTGACAATGAATTCTATCCTGAAAATCCTGTAAAAACTCAGATAACTTTTGATAAAAAAATTATCATTACGGCAGAAACTGACCAGTTAAATCATCTTAGAGCAAACATGAATTCCACTCTTCGATTAATTCAAGCCAGCTACGATTCAATTGAATCGGTAAAGATATAATGAAACAAATTTTTTGATTAAACATGTCAGCAGGACAAATGCCGCCAGGAGGACAAATGCCCCCATGGCTTCAAGAACAACTTACGAAAATGCAACAATCACAACAGAATTTACAATCAATTATGACTCAAAAACAACATCTTGATATGGAAAAAGCAGAAACTGAAAAGGCTCTTGAAGAATTAAAAAAAGTTGCTGATGGTGATGCAGTATTCAAACAAGCTGGTACTATATTGATTAAATCCAAAAAACAGGAGTTGATTGATGAATTAGAAGAACGAATTGATCTTACTAAAACACGTTCTACAGTTCTTGAAAAACAAGAAATACGTCTCAAAGAAACTCTCAAAGAACAAGAAATAAAAATTACTGAAATGATGAAAGGTGGCGCTGCAAATGCTCCTCCAAAAGTATCTCCTCCGGATGACAATCCTAGAAAATAATATTCCACATAATTTTCATAAAGATATTAACAATTCTTTCCCAATTCTATTATGAATTTAGAGAATCTGCGAATAGTTGTAGATGAACGAGAAAGAAAAAGTGGAATCCCTGATTTACTCAAATCAATTGGAATGAATATTGAAATGAAAACACTTCCTATTGGTGATTATATTGTTGCACCTGAAACTATTGTAGAAAGAAAAAGCATTCGTGATCTTATGGCCTCTGTTTTTGATGGTCGACTTTTTGATCAATGTTCTAGACTAAAGGAACATTTTGAGCATCCTATAGTTCTCATGGAAGGCAATGTTGATGAAATTGAAGAAATTACTGAAAATCCTATGGTATTCTACGGTGCACTCTCTACTGTTGTTTTAGATTTTAAAATCCCTGTAATTCCTACTCCCAGTGCTGCTCATACTGCAAAATTACTGGTGTCTTTGTGTTCTAGAACAGATGCTCCACAAGGACCATATCTAAAAAAGATCAAAAAATCCTCTGATTTGGGAAAACAACAACTTTCAGTTCTTTGTAGTTTGCCTGGAATTGGAGAGAAATTTGCAGTTCGAATGTTAACTAAATTTGGAACTCCTCTGAAAGTTTTTAGTGCCACTACTGCTGAATTGGCAAAAGTTGAAGGTTTGGGTGAAGCTCGTGCAAAAAAAATTAAAAAAACACTAGACAGTAAAAGCAAATTCCTCAAGGCAACAAACCAAAAAACTTTACATGATTCTTGATGTGATTGAGAAAACAAGCATTTTGCCAACTATGATTCAGGAAAATACTAACACGAAGGATTCACTTTATGATGTTTAGTTAAACTGAGACTGATTTTTCTTTAAGTAATTTTCTCTTAAATGGTGTTCCACACGTTGGGCATTCTTTTCCTGTTGTATGATTAGTTCTACACCCTGGGCAGTAGTGAACCCATTTTCCAACATCCTTGATACCTTTTGTCATAATAGGTGTGATTTCTAAACCTAAATTTTTGGCCACGTTTGAAATTGCAAAATCATCGCTGATTATCTGACCCTTGGTCTCTATACCCAATGCGATAATTGAAATATCTTGCTTTGATAACTGGGGAAAATCTCCTGTATTCTTTGATGCTTTAATTGCATTTTTTGTAGATTCTGAATCTGGCTCTCTAATTTTTAATCTATTAGCTTCAAGTAAAATTCCTAATGCATTATGGTTTTTCTTTATGTGTTTAATTTCATCATAAACTAATGATGTTGTGTACCACACATCTGTTGATCTAAATGGAACTCCTGCATAAAATGCACTAGCGTCTAAAATTCTAAAATCCAAGCTTGCTCATCTGTCTCAATCCCCTTTTCTTTAATCTTAGAAATACTGCGTGATTTTTGTATTTTCTGATGATGATTGGTTCATTATATCCAACTGCTTTGACAACCTGTGCATCCATTGCAATATTACAATCATGAGAACAAACAATCTCGATTTTTTCATCTGGAACAACCATTGATGCTAATCTGTATACGGGTGCAACAGGTGTTATGATTAAGACATCCAAACTTTCATGTAAAATTGGACCTCCTAATGAAAATGAATGACCTGTAGACCCACTTGGGGTAGCAATTATCAATCCGTCCATTTTTTGTTTTACAGTATCATCTTGAAATTTAATTTTAATCTCTGCAGTTTTAGTCAAGTTTGTTCTGGCAATGTAAATTTCATTTAATGCTGGTGGAAATTCTTTTCCTCCACATGATGCAACCACTCTAGTTCTTTTATCTAAGAAGAAATTATTTTTTGAAATTTGTTCTATCGCATCATCAATTTCTTCAATTGTAATTTCTGATAAAATACCTCTATTCCCTCCTACATTGATAGTTAGAATTGGCGTTTCATTTTCCAAGTTTCTAAATACTCGAAGTGTTGTACCATCTCCCCCTAGAGTTATTATCAAATCTAGCTTTTCTTTTTTCAATTCCTCTAACGTCTCCATTTGTTTTGCACCTTCAACTTTAATTGGTGAAATTGTAAACACGGTCACTTTTTTTGCTAAAAGCTTTTTTGTGACATCTTTTGCAGCTTGCTCTGAATCCTTCGATCCTACTTTGCTGACCACTGCTACTTTTTGTAATTTCAAGCAGTTCTTCTGAATTGTATTTACTTAAAAATGATATTTTTACTATTTTTTGGAAGAACAATTAAGTATGAAAACAAATCCGTACAAATTATGAGTTACGCACACCCTGAAGTTTTAGTTGATACTGAATGGGTATCTCAAAATCCTCCTAATGAAAAAAGGAAATTAGTTGAAGTTGATTATGATCCAGTAAATGGATATCAAAAAGGCCACATCAATGATGCCAGTTTAATTTGGTGGAAACGAGACATTAATGATCCTATTACAAGAGATATCATCAGCAAAAAAGAATTTGAAGCATTAATGGCTAAAAATGGAATCACTGCTGATACTGAAGTTATTCTTTATGGCGATTTTAACAATTGGTTTGCTGCATTTGCTTTCTGGGTTTTTAAAATTTATGGTCATGAAAATCTAAAGATTATGGATGGTGGAAGAAAAAAATGGGAATTAGAAAACAAAGATTACACTACTGATGAACCCAAATTATCTCCATCAACTTATGTTGCACAACCTCCAGATGAAGGATTACGTGCATATCTATTTGATGTTAGCAGAGCTTTAGGAAAAGAAGACAGTGTAATGGTTGATGTAAGATCTCCTGCAGAATTCACTGGTACAATTACAGCACCTCCAGAATATCCAATGGAACATGCACAAAGAGGCGGTCATATTCCTGATGCAAATAACATTCCATGGGCAACTGCAGTTAATGATGCTGATGGTACTTTCAAAGCAGTTGAAGAGTTAAGACAGAACTATGAACCAAAAGGAGTTACTCCTGACAAAGATGTAATTTGTTATTGTAGAATAGGAGAACGGTCTTCACACAGTTGGTTTGTATTGAAATATCTACTTGGATATCCAAAGGTTCGAAACTATGATGGTTCCTGGACTGAATGGGGAAACATGATAGGAAATCCTGTGGAAAAATAAATTGCTTTTAGACCTTCCTATTCTTGAGCAAGGTACTTTCTATTTTATCAAAGACGGTGAATCTGATATCGTAATGGAGGATAAAACAAAACGAGGGCTTGAAATTAAAGAAACATCTATTGACGAAAAAATTAATGTCAAAGCCGATAAAGGGATGATTCATGATATGGACGGAATTGGGCATTGGGTTCCTATTCGATGGTATTTTTCAAAGGAGTCATTTGATCTATCCCAAGTATTAATTCATGCAGAAGCAATGGAAAAAAAATACATTGAACTCAGAGAACTCACATGTCCTGATGACGATGACTGATAACCTTTTTAAATAAAATCAAGTTACTAAAAATCAGATGTCATTACTTCTTAAAGATCGAGTATGGACAATGGAAGCCGCTACTGCAAAACGTGGTGTTTATCCGTTACATGGATTCAAACTTGGACTTTATAGATTACCGATTAAATTAGAAGAACCTGCTGAATTACAATCTGTTCATGATGGTCTCAAAAAGGCATTTGAAATGGACATGTACGCAGATAGGATTTACGCAACATATCGTTGGAAAGAACAAAACATGGCTGATCCTGATGCCAAAGGATACGAGGAAGTTGAGTTGTCAGTTACAGTTGAAATTGTCACTGGTGAGGTTGTAGATATTATTTATCAAATTTTCCCAATTGAAAAATTCGGTGACCCTAATTGGGTTAAAGATTATAGAAAGAAAGCAGACCATTTTGCTAAATTAGTTATTGATACAATTTTACGAAACACAATCTTGGCTGACAAAATGATTTCTCATTTTGTTAAATCTGAAAAAATTTCTGAAGTTGCCGCCATTCAGAAACTAGAAGAACTAACTCCTCTTGCAAAAATTGTTCTTGGTGCCAAACCAAAACCAGTTGAGGCAACAGATGAAGAAGTAGAAGAAGATGACGATTCAATTGAAATTCCTGATGGAGCAAAACCTGGTCCAATTGATGTTAATTACAAATCAAAAATGAAATTATCTTCATCATATGATGCTATGGGATATGCAATCAAAACTTGGGGAAGAAAGGGTACAAACAACGGTATTATGGGAGTTTGGGGAGAATTTGTTTCAGTAGATTATGATATTTGTATTGCAGATGGTGGATGCCTTGAAGCCTGTCCTGTAGGTGTATACGAATGGTTTGACACTCCTGGCAATCCTGCTTCAGGACAAAAACCACTAATGTCAAAAGAACTTGATTGTATTTTCTGTCTTGCATGCGAAGGTGTATGTCCTCCACAAGCAATCAAGATTTTCGAGCAAAAATAATTTTAATTTCTTGCAATTTAAATAACAACTAGTAATTCTGTGAAATTAGGGATATGGCAATCAACCCTTTTACTTCATTTGTATTTGATCTATTCATTTTATCAGCTATAATTATCACGGCGTATACTGTTAATTTCTATTATCTTGCATTTCTTTCTAGAACTAGAAAAGAACCTTATCGTACTATTGATTGGGGAACTCCCACAATTACAATTCAATTACCTATTTACAATGAAAAATATGTTGCAAAAAGACTTGTAGATGCTGTTTGTAATTTAGATTATCCAAAAGACAAGATGAGGATAATGGTCTGTGATGATTCTGATGATGATACTGTTGAATTACTTGGAGAACTAGTTGATGATTACAAAAAGCAAGGATTTCAAATTGAACATATGAGACGTGGAACAAGAAAAGGGTACAAAGCTGGCGCTTTAAAATATGCAATGAAAACAACTGACACTGATCTTGTTGCAATCTTTGATGCTGATTTTATCCCTCCCACTTGGTTTCTTAAACGAGCAATACCTCATTTTTCTTCATCAAAAATAGGGTTAATTCAGTGTAGATGGGGACATGTCAACGAAAATTATTCTACCATTACTCAGGTACAGGCGCTAAGTATTGATTTTCATTTTCTTGTAGAGCAAAAAGCAAAAAGCAATTCCCATCTTTTTATGAATTTTAATGGCACTGCCGGAATTTGGAGACGTGCTTGTATTGAAGATGCTGGAGGTTGGCATACTGCTACACTTGTAGAGGATCTTGATCTTAGTTATAGAGCACAAATGAAAGGCTGGAAATGTTTGTTCTTACCTGACATTGTTGTTGATGCTGAATTACCTGCACAAATGAATGGGGCTAAACGGCAACAATTCCGTTGGGCAAAAGGATCAATTCAATGTGCTATCAAATTACTATTTGATGTTGCTTTAAAACGCGATGTTGCAATTGAAGCAAAAATTCAAGCATTTATCCAACTCACTCGTCATATTGTTTATCCGCTAATACTGATACAGTTTTTGGCATTACCTATATTGTTAGCAGGACAAGTTAACCTCTATGTGGTAAGTGTTCTTCCTGCTTTGACTATTGCAACATATCTTGCAATGGGTCCTGGTGCATATCTTATTGTTATACATGGAATGTATGATAAATCCTGGAAGTCTAAAGCAAAATTACTTCCGGCATTACTTGTCTATAATGCTGGTATGGCTGTAAACAATACTGTTGCAGTCTTTGATGCAGTTTTAGGTAAGAAAAATGAATTTCATAGAACTCCAAAATATGGAATCGTAACAAAACAAGATGATTGGAAAGATAAAGCTTACAATTTGCCCTTTACACAAACAACTCTTTTAGAAATATTTTTTGGCGTATATGGAATAATGGGAATTTTCATTGCTATTTTTTCAAATAACCCTGTGTTTGTACCAATCATTGCTCTACAAGCTATTGGCTTTTTTTATATTGCATATCTGAGTTTGGCTCACACTCAATTTAAAAGAAATAAATCAAGTGATAATCGACCAAAAACTAAGAAGGAAAAAATGGCAAATACTGTTTACAAACTTTCCATGATTGGAATACTAGGAATAATTATTTTTGGAGGATATATGGCGATTTCTGGTTATAATTCTGATATCTATCCACTTGATAGAGTTAGAGGAAATCTTGATGGCATAATAACTTCATCAGATCCAAATGTAATTCGTAATCATTTAGTGGCAATTCAGGCAGATTTGGATATAGTGATGATGAATTTACCTGAAACTGTTGATTCTGAAGGTAAAGTAATTTCAAAAAACCCTGTTTGGTTATTTGGCACAGAATCTACAAATTTCCTTCGAATTCAAAATAACATAGATACAATGCTTGCCGGCGTTAATGAAATCTCATCTATTTCAAAAGAAAACTCTGCATATCATACTGGAATGTTGGATATTAACGATAGAGCATTAATACTGAAAATCAACATCATGGATGCAACTCCATACATGTATGTCAGTCCTGCAAATATGATGATGAGTGCTATTTGGGTTGCTGCAATTATTGGAATTTTTGCTGCATTAAAAAGAAAGAAAGAACAACTCAATAAAATTGATGAAGAGTAATCAAGAAATATTTAGATCTATTCTAATTTCATCTACTGCTCTAATTCCGTAAATGTCTCTTACTTGCTGAATTCTAATTGATTCTTTTAGCATATCTCTACCTATCGCATTTGTTAAAATTGAATAGACATCACTGAATCTTACTTCCCACTTGTCTGCACAATCTAATATTTTGCCAACTGCCCATTGTCTTACTTCGTGAGGTAATGGAATTTTCTCTCCAGATTCTATTGAGATTTTATCAAACAAATTTACTATGTCAGCTGTTTGTGATGCCATTTTTTCAATATCTTTTACAACTCCATATTTTGACTCTGCATTCATTCTGATATTTGATTGATATTCTGAAAGCTTTAACAAAGCCATAACTTCTTTTGATGAATTACTAGATGCTTTGCTCGTAACTTCTTTGACTGATTGCAATTCTTGAAATAGTCTTTCAGATTTTTTATGGAATTCAATTGTGGATTCATCTTGTCTCTTTAATGTATCAGACACTGATGATATTTTTTGTTCAATACTGTTTGTTTTGTCAAAGACATTTTCTTTGAAATTAGAAAACTCAGTTTGAACTGATTTCAGTCCTTCTCCAACAAATGCTGTAGAGTCTGCTCTTTGTACTAGGGTGCCAATTTCATTTTCAATTTTATCTATTTTCCCGCCTAGATCTTTGATGCTTTCAATACTCAAATTGTCTACAGTATTTGCTTTTGATGATATGCTGTCAAATTGTTGCTTGAGACCGTCGATTACTCCTCCCAATGAATCAATTTTTGATGCTTTAGATGAAATGGCGTCAATTGTAATTTTGATTGCATCTAATTCTGAATGAAGGTTTGAAGTTGATGAAGCTCCATCTGAAATTCTTCCTAGTTCTTGTTTGAGACTTTCAATAATTTGAGAACCTGTGTCTAACTTTGCAGTTTTTCCGGAAATCTCAATTATGCTATTTTTTAGATCATCCATTTCAGACCCAATTTTTAAAAATGAATCCGTCTTTCCAGAAACTTTTCTTAGGTCATCTCTTACTTCATCAATTCTTTGAGCAATTTTGATAATCATTTGAGAATTGTTTTTAATTGAATTTATGCTATCTTCCACTTGTTCTGGTTTTGATAATTTTTGTAATTCAGAAATTTTACTGATTTCTTTTTCTAATTTGGAAGTTTGATCATTAATTTTATTAACTAAATTTGATTGTGATCTGACTTGGTTTAATCCGGCGTATAGTTTTTGAGTATCATCTTCTATAATGTTAATTTGTTTTGATTGTTTTTGAATATACTCTAATGTGGATGTTAATGTATCAATCATCCCTTTCATAGAAATTAGAACTTTTTGATTTTCACCAAATATTTTTGACATTACT
The DNA here is from genome assembly GCA_013203245.1 of Candidatus Nitrosopumilus sp. Taxonomy (GTDB): domain Archaea; phylum Thermoproteota; class Nitrososphaeria; order Nitrososphaerales; family Nitrosopumilaceae; genus Nitrosopumilus. The sequence goes on along the minus strand of JABMOR010000003.1, from coordinate 1,546 downwards.
TTGATCTCTTTTTGTAATGCTTTGTTTGAATCTGAAACTGATGCTACCTTTTTTAATAATGCTGAAGAATTAGGTTCTTTTTTTGCCTTTACTACTGTTTTCTTCTTTGTGGTTTTGGCATCCATGTAAAATCATTTATAATTTAAAGATAAAAAAGTTGGGTGTAAAATAAAACATGTAAAGAGTTACTTGTTTACAACTGTTGGTTCATGAAGTAATTCATGAAATGTTTTTTCAGCCAAACCATTGACTGTCTCGATAAACCCTCTTGGACAATATTCGCATTGAATCATATAGTACGGTATGGTACCGTACTATTAATACCAAGGTGATTACAAAATAACCAAGTATGCAGTCAGATACCCCAGGTCATATCTCTTCATTTTATTCAGTTGACCTAATCATCACTCTGCATATTGATTATGATGTTTGGGCATAAAGAGGTTAAATATTTTCAAAACAAATGAGCCTAGCATTGAATTGAGAATATTTTTCATATTTCCAATTCGTAATCATTTTTAACCGAATTTGTTAACTGGTAACATGCAAAACATTCCACTTCAACTAGATTCTAGTGGAATTCATAGTACACTTAACAATACTGTGACAAGCTTGGCTGAGCACATAACTCTAGAATTGCCTCATACGAGTTTTGTTACTGATTTAGCATTCATTATGATTATCGGTGCTGTTGTAACCCTTGCTTTTTTCAAAATTAAACAACCATTGATCATAGGTTATCTTTTTGCAGGGATGTTGATTGGACCTTTATCTCCCTTTTGGTCTTGGGTGTTACCTGAAGGTGGCCCGCCGACTGATACTTTAGGAGGCATTGGAATTTTATCTGATATTACTGCATTGAATCTTTTTGCAGAAATCGGTGTTATCTTACTTCTTTTTGTAATTGGAATAGAATTCCCTTATGCAAAAATCAAGACTATTGGTCGTAAAGCAATTGGTGTTGGAACTATAGGATTATTTTTGACATTGGGTGTTTTGTTCTATACGGCAAGTGCACTTGGGTTAGTATTCATGGATGCATTGTTTATTGCAGCAGCATTATCTGTATCAAGTACTGCAATTATTGTCAAACTATTAGAAGAGATGGGGAAAATCAAAAAAGAATCTTCCATAATGATTCTAGGAATTTTGATTGTAGAGGATGTAATAGCTGTTATTCTAATTTCCTCATTACAATCTATTGCTCTAGTAGGAACAGTATCCATTGAATCTATTGTTGTAGTTGTATTGGTTGCAACTGGTTTGATTGTAGGAACATTTACTATTGGGACTCGTATTATTCCTCCTCTAATTGATAGAGTTGCAGCTGCAGAACATCGTGAAATTTTACTTCTAAGTGTTCTAGGTGTTTGTTTTGGTTATGCATTATTGGCAAATATTGTAGGGCTATCAGTAGCAATTGGTGCATTTTTGGCAGGGGTTTTAGTTGCTGAATCTAAATCTGCCGAAGTTGCAAAGTTACTTTCAAGTCCAATTAAAGACATGTTTGTGGCTATATTCTTAATTTCAGTTGGGGCTTTGATGG
>JABMOR010000034.1 GCA_013203245.1 Candidatus Nitrosopumilus sp. | reverse complement strand
TATAGATCAGGTCTAAATACTAGAAATTCTAACCTAATGTATCGCGTGTTTTGGGTAACGCCGGACTGAATCTAGATAATGGTCCAAGAATAAACCCATGAAGGCGTTTACAGGAGCAATCCCGTAACACCTCTCTTTAACTAAATAAAATTAATCTTTGATATCTCTTGGTGGATTGCCTTGATGGCTTTTGTGATGTTGTTGTCTGAATCTTCTACGACGATAATTATTCTCGAAGTCTCTTCTTGCGCGTCCATGTTCAATATGTTTAATCCTGATTCGCCGATCTTTGCACTAGTTCTTGAAACTACTTGTTGAACTCGCCACATCTCATCTCCGATCAATGTTATGACTCCTCTGTTGTATGTTATTGTAGCAAGTGAATCAAATGCTAAAAGATACTTTTCATTTCTTTTTACATATTCTCCATCTAAAAATAAAATCCTAGAAAATTCCAGCCCATCTTTTGTAAATGGTGATAGGATGATAAATTCACTATAATGTTTGTCTTTTTCTAAAGATGTTAATAATTTTTGAATACAACTAGTTTCAATTCTAAAGATGGCACAATTCTCTTTTCCTGTTACTATTTTTATTGGATGTCCTTTCTGTTCCTCTAAATTTCTCTTTATTGTAGTAATTTTCTCTGGATTTTTCATATTAGTAATTGTAATTGGCATATCTACACCATTTTCTACAATTTCTTTTATTGCAATTGGATCTAAAATCTTCATTCCAAACATTCCTGCAAGTCTTGCCTCATTGTATGACAATTGAGTGACTTCTCTTAATTCAGTGTCTACAATTTTTGGATCTGCTGAAACTACTGCACTATCTTTTTCAAAATCTATACTAGTCTCATATTTTTTATGAAACAATATTCCTAGATCTGCTGCAGTTCTATCTGAACCTCCGCGCTCGTATGTGGTAAGAATATTATCAACTGTTTTTCCAATAAATCCTCCAATTGTTACTACCTCGTTTTTTTCTACCAACTCTGCTATCTTACCCATTTTTTCTCTAGACTCTGCTATGAGAAAATTTGTAAATTCTATATTGTTATCAGTAATAATTGGCCAATTCTCAAATTCAACTGCTTCAGATATGATACTATTACTTTTTAGAATATGATTCATCACATGTGACATCAAAATTTCTCCTGAAAATGCTAATGCTTGAGATCTTGTCTCGTTTGCAAATTCTTTATTTTTTAATGCCTCATCTAGTGCTTTTTGTGCTTTTTCTAGATGAAAATCAATAGTTTTTTTGCAATTTTCCTTGTTTTTATCATCAACCATTTCCAGAATTTTTTGATAAGTTGATTTTACAATCTCTAATGATGGTGTTATTCCATTTTCTGCATTTCTACCCTGCTCTAAAATTATATCAGTCAATGAACGCTTTTTTTCATTATGAATTGTTAGGGGTGCTGAAAAAACTGCAATGACTTTGCCATTTGTTTTCAAATTACTAATGCGTTGAATAATTTTTGGTATAGTTTCACCATTTGGACCTATTGCACTACCACCAAATTTAGCAACTATTAACTTAGTCATAGTATTTTATCAAATTCAATTTGCCTTCTATTAAGCATTTGATTGACAATCTGTCAATTTTTGAATAATCTTTGATGCCATTTTGGCACCATCTGTATTAATTGGATTTCTTTTTGCTTCAAGTTTTTCTAAAATTAATTTTCCTAATCTGTTGATGTCTTCAAAGACAAATCCTTGCCTTTTTGCATTATCTTCTTGTTCAAAATGTCCTTTGATGGGTATGAAAATTGCAGGTGTCCCGTAAGCGTTAGCCTCATCTATGGTTGATTTTCCAGCCAATGAAATAATCAAATCTGCTGCAAAAATTAATTCATGCAAATTATCTACAAATCCTAAATTTTTTACATTTTCAAATTTTTTGTTTATTGCTGGACCTGATACTACAACAACTTCAAGATCTTGATTGATTTTTGAAATAACTTCTAATGCTTTTTCAATCAGAAATAATCCTGCATTTGTACCGCCTACGGATATAACTATGGTATTTTTTTCAAAAGAAAATTTCTTTCTCAATTCATCTCTTGTAAGGTCTGTTTGTCTTACTATGGGGCCGACTCTTTTGATATTATCCTGTCCCTCTCCATTTTCAGGAATAATTACAATATCACATTTTTTAATAATTTCTTGCATTGATTTGTTCATCTTTTTTTCAATAAAGGATGCAATTCCTTTAGTGAAATGAGTTTCTAACACATCAGTAATCAGAATTGTTGGAATTTTCATCTCTTGTGCAACAGTCAGTGATGCAAAATCTTCATCACTGATTACTAAATTTGGTTTATCTTTTTGAAAAATTTCCTGTGAAATACTTTTACAATCTCTATAATATTGATAGTAATTCCATAACCACTTTGCTGGATTCTTTAATGTTCCATTTTCAATGATGAATGTTGGTGGATTGTATACGTCTTGTACATTGTAGTTTAATTTTTTTAGAATTTTTGCAGCACCACTTCCTGTGATAAAATTTGTTAAGATATTTTCAAAATTATTTACAATTGCAATATCTCTAGTTACATGACCCAATCCTATTGGGCTGGAAAAAAAACTACAAACATTCATGATTTTCTTGATTTTCTACCAAATTTCTAGATTTTCTCTTGTCTCAAAGTTTAAATGGATTTTATCAAGGAAGGTTTCTGGGCTCATGGTCCAGGTCGGTTATGACGTCGCCCTTACACGGCGAAAATCCGGGGTTCAAATCCCCGTGGGCCCATACCCTTTCTTGGGACTAAAATAGGACGCACTCGTGCCTAGAGTATGGAAATTACATTTGATAAGGTAAATTCTAGATCTGAACCTTACCAACTATTCTTAGATTCCATTAGAAGTCCCTCAACTGAGCGACGATACAAAAATCTACTTTATACATTTCTCAAGCTTATTCCAAATCAGTTCTATAATGATTCACTTGGAAAAACTCCTGAAAATAGAGATGTACAAACACTAGCCAAATTCTTTGTAGATCTTTCAAGAAAAGATATGGACAAGGTCTCTGACATTATTGCCACATTCATCAAAGAAGACAGAAAACGTGTAGAATCAGGAGAGATTAGCTCCCAAACAATTCCAAACCACATCAAACCAATCAAAGTATTACTTGATGCAAATCGTGTACC
>JABMOR010000033.1 GCA_013203245.1 Candidatus Nitrosopumilus sp. | reverse complement strand
GTAAAATTTCAAATTTTCTTTTCATAACAATTTGCCCTGATCTAGATTTTGAATTGTTTGTTCAAATGAACAAACAATCCCTTTACGCCTAATACGTCAAAATCACTCATTATTTACCATTAATTGACTCTCATTACCACTAATTACAATAGTTATATACACCTCATACAACCCTATATCATGAGTACACAATCTCAAACCAGCGACGCATTCGCAATGTACAAGCAAAATGTTCAGAAATACTTTGAAAATATTTCAAAACTAACCCCACAATATTTTCAATCTGCAACAGAATTGCAAAACGAGTGTATGAACACTTGCCAAAAAACAATTAACGCTGCTGTATCAATACAACAAGAATTTGCAAAGAAATCTGGAATCAACACTGAAATTCAAGATTCTGCAAAAACTGCAATCGTTGATACCAACAAGCAAATTGTTCAAGCAAGCACAGTTAACAATCAAATGGTAAAAACTACTATTGATGCAACTGTTCAAAATTTCAAAACATTTAACGACAACGTTAATGCATTTGTTGAATTAAACAAAAACATTATCCAAACTTGGATAACTCCTTTCGCACAAATAAAATAGTGTGATTGATTTTCTTTTTTTATTTTCCTAGTTTAGAATAATTTATGAAATTTGATGATTTCTCATCAAACTCCACGGTGTGTTAGGTGATTTGCATTTCAAAATTTCTATTTAACCCTAATGGATAATTTATCTGTAAAAATTGGAATTGATGACTTTGAAACATGTCATGATGAAATAAATTCTAAATATTGATCATATGAAAATTATCTCACACTCTTAGGATGTTAGAAGAGCTTATTTCCAACCTTTCCCAACATATCTTGAATCATATGGTGAAAGGTTATTGGGAGAAACGCTTCAAAAAAGAACTTGCTGAGGAAGGAGATAAACTCCAAGAGGAAATTGAGGAAGCTGCTCACAAGAAACTCGAGGAGTTAACTGATTCTGAGCCTGAATCATAGTTTTAAAGAATACCTAATCACAATCTGTTTGTTTGAATGAATTTCGATACTAATTAATAGTTAACCTGTATAATATAGGTCGACCTACATATGATAAGTCATCATGAGCCTAACTTGGAATTGCATGAGCGCGAACGAGTAGTTTTTGAGACAATAAAGAATAATCCTGATTCCCATCACAATGAATTGATAAAACAAATTGTTCCGGAATTTATGGCAAAAACTACTTTTGAGAAAACAAGAGATTCTTTGTTAGAAAAAGAAATCATTTTTGTAAAAAAACAAGGAAATATGAAATTTTATCTTCCAACTGAAAATTATGAGGAGAAACTACAACACAAAATAGAGCGAAATACCGCCGATTCATATCATGATTTAAAATTAAAAATTAAAAAATTAGATTTTGATTATTCTCACAAAGACGTTGATGAAAAGATAGCAATTGCAAATTTTCTATTGAGAAATTTAATACATACAGATAATGGGTTTACTCTTTTAGATTCTGTAAAAAATCCAAAAAAGACATTATACCATGATGAGCATTTGACAATTCAACAATTAATCAATAATGTTTTTAAAATTATTAGAAAAGATAAAGATTTTGAAACTATATTCCCTACAATTATGAGCAATTTGGAAATTCTCACTTCTCGGGGTTCATTGGATAAATAGGATTTCATCTAGTTATTTATTCAGGTCTTTTTATCAGTAATCTGTGGGACTTCTATATACAAAATTTTACATGGATTTTGATAAAGATGAATGGCTACAAATCTCCAATGATCCTTTAATTTTTCAAACTATCAAAGACGATGTCAGTATAGAAGTTGAAGATATTTCCAATAAATCTTATAAACTTCATTTCAACAAAGGGGGAAAACTTCACATGTTTAGAGTCACTGGAAAGTTTCGTTTAACGTGGGATAATGAAGATCTGTCAAAACCTCTATAAAATAATAATGAGGTTATTTGATTGATTCCATGTCTTTAGAAGATCAAATAAATATAATTCTGGATGATTTTGAAAATGCAACTCCTGAAAAAATTTTCGATATTTTAAATCAAATAAAACCTCTTTTCAAAAATGAACTTATTTCTGAATATCTACAAGGCAAAATGCAAAAAATTCAGGATTCTGTGGATGAACAGGATAAAAAAAAACAATGTAAGGCGTTGTTGCCCTATTTTGATTGGTATGTGCAAGGATTGTAAAATTATTCTGAAAAATGATTGATTTTTTTCAATACTGTCTTGATAATTTCTAAATCTTTTCTTCCCTGTTCCATGTCTCCGACTAATTTTACAAAATATTCATGTCCTGTATCTTCTGCTTTATGAATATCTGACTCATAGCATGATAGAGCTTTCTCTAAAAATCGTTTTTCTTCTTCTAAAGCATCCATGTCATGAATGTCTTTTAATCCACTGTGAATTTTTTCAATGACTTCATTGATCTTTGGAACTATTTTTCTTGCTTGCTGATTCAAAACTGATGCAAACATTGCAGATGACTCTTTTAATTCTGGACTGTCGTTAAGTGTTTTTAATCTATTTTTATAATGATTTAATGATTTCAAAATTATCTCATAACCTCCTTCATCTTTAACATATATCGCCCATAACCAATTTTCAGTCATCTATTATTGTGATCTGGATGTATTATTATAATTTAGTTTTTAATTTTATCACTGGTATGAATTCTACTTATTTGTAATATGTTGGAAAATAGCCCATACAATCATGAATATTACAAATGAATTTGACATACGAAAACTTGTAGCAACCTCTTCAGTGTATGGCTGATTCAACATGTTGTAGAATAATTCCTACAAAAATCAACTCCTTACCTGACAGGGATGTATTATTTTACAATAGTTGTAAATTTGTAATTATAGTTAGATGAATATGAATAGATGTCTCAATCTTAAACATCAGAGTGTTCTTTTATTGATGGCTCATTTTTGTTAATTAAATATAACAAAATACCTGCAAGACAAACACCCATTCCGCTAATTCCAACAAATGTACCTGTATTTTTGATAAATCTCAATATGGTATCTGTTTGTCCTAATTCAACTGAATAGAACATTATCAAGCCAGACCCAAACATCAGAATTCCTACAATTGCTATTCCGACAGACATTTTCATATTGCAACTATTTTTTTCTGATTAATAAACAACAACCGCAAAATTTTTCTATATTTTTCTTAATTTTTTAACTGATGATTGCATTTTTAATTTTTTGAGAACAATTTCAATGGGTTCTTCCATCTGATCGTATATTTTTTAATGAATTTATCACTGTTTTATAAAATTAGTTTTTTTAAAAAAATTTGATAGCTTATATTTAGTAAATCTTCGTTTAAACTCAGAATGGCTCTAAAAAAAGTTGATATGCTTGATGTAGTTCAAAAAATACTCGAGTTAGATACAAAGATGAGATTTGCAGCTATTATAGATCCTAAAGGCAATATTCGAGAAGCCATTATGAAAACAGGAAAAACTAACTTAAAAACCCAAAAAGAAGAAGAGTATTTTTGTAATCAAGTTGCTCAAAGACGTTCTATGAGAAAAGAGTTTGATAGATCACTTGGAAAAGTAAGATATGTTCATGTTGAAAGAGAAAAAGTTTCCCAGATGGTAATTTACACAAAAAGGAATATTGTATATTTTACAATGGAGCCTGAAATGCCAATTAGTACAAAAATTAGATTAATTACAAAAGTCAAAAAAATCACTGCTGGCCTTTAGGCTTTTTTAAAGACTATACCTTTTAGATGTCATGATGTTTCACAAATATCTTGGTGATTCAAAGATGTTTGAATATGATAAACATTATCGTGATTGCCAACAACAAAATAAGCCGTTTATCAAAGCAAAAATAAATCCTACACATAGAAATTATTATGTTCAATTGGATTTGATGACTTGTAATTACAAATTATCAGATAATATGATAGAACAAATTAACAGATCAGTGCAAGATGAAGTAAACTATGTTAAATCAAACTTACAATATATTTTTAAAGATTTTAGCATTGACAAAGAACTTGCATGGTTTGATGGCGTGTCCTCTGAACACGTTGATACATTTTGTAATTTTCTATATGATCTGACTCAGAAAAATTCTAACTAAAATCGTATTAAATTCTTTAAAATTTTGTCTATTACTTTAATTTCCTCTTTCCTCTCTTTTATTGTTGATTGATTCCACTCTTTTGCAAATTCTGATTGCTTATCTATTTTTTCTAAAACCTCCACATACTTTACAAGATGAATTTTGTATTCATGCAGTAAATCTAGATGTTTGTTGTGGTTATTCTCAGTTGGTGTGGCCATTCCATTCCTCTTCTTTGATGTCTGGAAACATCTCTCTTATTCTTTTTTTATCTTTCTCTATTGCGTCTACCCTGCTATCTAAATGACTCTTGATTGCCGGTTCGCTTTCTTGTTCTTTCTCTTTTTGAATTTCTGAGATTACTCTACAAAGTGATCTATAATATGAAATATGATTTTTTTTAGATTCTTCTGATGTATCTTCTTCTTTTACATCCAATGTATTTTATCACATTCTTGAAAATAAGTACTTGATGTTCCCTCACATTTATCGTCAATCCTTTGATTCTAAACTGCAATACGCTTAAGTTCATTATTCTTGCAGAAAATTCATGAACGTTATGTGGAATGAGAGAAAGACAATGATTGCAAGTATGGGATTGTTAATCATTATTGGTGTTTATATCACAATCAAGTATTTTCAGGGCGATTTCCCATAAATGAAATTATATTAAATATGATGAAATTATAATTGATTTGTAAATGAGTGATTCAGAATTTCCTATTGAAGAAATAAAAAATAAAATAAACAATATTTTATTAGAACCTGAAATTCGATTTTGTGGCCTTATTGATAGTTCTGGCCAATTAATTGTAGGTGATGTGAAAAGTGGGATAATTCCTTTTGAGAATGATGCTAGAAGAAAACAAATGTTTCAGGAATTGGCACATAGAGTGGCAAATAGGACCGGATTTGATGCTAATTTGGGTCGAGTAAAATATTCTTCTTCTAGGAGAGAAAAAGTCGTAATGATGAGTTTCCCTCTTGGAACATACATCATATTAGTAATTGCAGAACCCAGTGTTAACATAGATAGACTTGGCTGGAAAATAATCGACAAACTCGGAAATCAATGGTCTGAATTTCACGGATTTTGAGTTTACACTAATATTGAAATTAATTAATTAATTAATATGAAAATTTTAGTTGATGAAAATTTAGATGGAATGGATGAGCGACTAAAAGACCTGGGCCATGATGCCTATAGTGTGCGGAAACTGCAAATGGAGGGAAAAAAACTTGCATCGGATTACTCTATAATTAATTATGCTCGTGAACATGACATGATCATAGTTACTAAAGATACTGAATTTCGCAAGGCTAGCGAAGAAAATGATTTCCCATTGATTTTACTTGATAATGAAGAAATTCTTAAAGTAATTGTTGAAAAATTAAAATTTTTCAATTGACATTTTTTGAATCTATATGCGATATTCTTAAATTTGAAAGCACTTCATTAAGAAAATCTTCTTCTTGTTGATGTGCAATACTGCTCATAATTGATTCCCAACAATCATCTATTTTTCTAATAATTTGTGAATACATTTTGTCTTTTTTGAAAGCAGGATAATATGATAGTAATTTCATGATTCCATCTGTCGATTGTACTATGTGAATTTGATGAATTATTGATCTTAGTCTTTCATGATATGAAAAATTCTCTTCTTTCACGGTTATTTCAAAATGGGATATTTCTTCATAAACCATATCTACTTCTCTATGTAGATTCTTTAGTTGATTGTTTACTGATTCGGAGAGATTAATTAATTCATACACGATATGTGACCTGCTGTGAACTTTTTTATCAATTTCTCCGGATTCAACCAGTGCACTAATTTCTCGATAAACTATTTTCTCATTACCTACTTTCTCTATTACTCGTTTGGCAAGTTCAGTACCTCTGGTCTTTCCATTTTCATTCAATATTCTAATAATTTCAGTTTTAATAATTTCTGAATTTTTATCCATCTGTTTCTCCTAGTTTTTGTTTTGATATTTCTCTAATACTGCTTCTTGTCCTAACTCGTTAATCTCCATTACTAAACCCTCTAAAATTTTGATTCCGTTCATTATTGGCGCTTTCTCTATATCCTTATGTTCTAATTTTTGTTTAAGTACCATTCTTTCATTATTTACAAAACTCAAAAGTGGAACGTTTTCCCCCATGTTTAGATTTATGAAAAAATCAATATATTCTTCAGTTGATTTTATTACCATGATTTACCTTCTTTATTCTAGTATTTGTTTGAAGGCATATGGTCTAGGTTTAATTAGATTTTTAATCAAATATGAATATGGATAGCTGTGATACTAGAATTCGGGCATACAAAAACGGCAAAACCTTTGATCAATGCCGCTATATTGCTGAATCAATGAATCCAGATTTTAAAAAACACATTGAAGATAAAGGCAAAATTCAATGGACTGAAATTTTAGAGAAGGTAGATCATGATGAAATAATTTACAAACTCACTTTGAAATTTTTAAGACGTGACGGTTATGATATTGGAAATCATAAAATTCCTGAAGTAAAAAAATTCTAGGGATTAACTTTACAACTACCATCGGCATTTCGTAATTTTTTTGCCAAAATATATGGAGTCACAAGTAATATGGGTATTGAAATAGCAATGAAAAATGTTTGTAGCTGTGTCAATGCAATTGATAATGCTATTCCACTAGCAGTTCCAATAAAAACTGACAAAAATGATCCTGCACAAGTTGGACATGCAATAAATAATCCTGCTATTGCCCCTACACTACTTGCCCCTCTGCCTTTTTTAGAAACTGTGTATGCGCTTACTGCAATTGCTGCGTTTAATCCCACCAAATATGAGACGATAATTTGTAACACTAGGTTAATCGGTATTATGTTTAATCCTACATGATCTGTAAGGTAAATGATAATTTGTGGCATGTATCCTGGCTCATCACAACATGGTGCAACAAATCCTGATGGAATAGTAGCTCCATAATGATATGAAAAACTAACTTCTGGTTGATACACTAGTGTTCCGGAAATTAGCGAAAAAAATATCCCATACCCAATAAATGTTGCAACAAAGATTTTTCTAGATTTTGAATTCCATGTGGTTAATGCAATAATTGAAAAAAGATCTTTTCCTTTGTTTTCTACTTTTTCTCTATGGTATCTATACATACCAAAAGCAATGGCTCCAAATGATGCTAGCAGAATAATGTAAAACCCATAGGCAATTCTTTGTATGGTGTCTATTGCACTTGGAGTTATCAATTCAGGATCTTGATATCTACCATAAATTACAAACATAATCCCGATAGTTACAAATCCTAAAATGATTAGTTTTTTGCCCTGATTCTTACTTTTTTTCTCCACAGTCATAATTTTTCTATATGAAATTAAATTCTATCTTAACTGAGTTTGGGAACAAAAATGTAGATAATTGCAATTATTTCTAATCTACCAAATATCATCAAAAACCCTAGAACGATTTTTGTTGCAGGATCCGTATCAAAATCAATTACTCCTGCAGACAAGCCTCCTGTTGTAATTACTCCTACAGATTCAAAAAATGCATCTTGAAATGGAACCTCTTCTATTTCTGCTAGATGTAGTCCCATGATTGCTGCAATTGCGGGAAATAATGCCAAAATTATGAGTGTCGACATAACTTCTTTTTTTGATTGATTTGACAGTTTTGCTCTTTTCACTTTACTAAATAATGCTATTGCATCTTTTAGATGGAACAATCTAAATATTTTCAAACCGCCTGCAGTGGAAAATCCGCAACCTCCTATGATCATCAAAATTATCAGAATTGTATGTGCTCCTCCACCCAATCCTGCAAGACTATCTATTTGCAATCCTGCAGTAGTACTTGCAGATACGGAATAAAATGCACTTTGCAATGGATCTAACCCACTAACTCCCATAAACAGAATTGTTGCACTACCTAAAATTGCAAAGTATGCCAAAACTTCTTTTCCAAGTTTTGGTGAAAGGAATTTCTTTCTTACAAATGCATAGTGGAATGTAAATGGTAGTGCACCTAGAATCATCGCGCCCATTAAGATAATGTGTTCTTGCCAAACTAACCCCTCAAGAATTGCTGAGTTTGGTGTGAATCCCCCTGTTGCAAGAGTACTCATAGCTAATGAGAAATTATCGATGATATTTCTTTCACCAAATACATACAGCAATGATGCTACAATTACAATGTAAATTGCAAAGATGACAGTAATGGTTAAGAATAATTCTTTCATGTGTAGTGTTCTACCTGAAATAAAACCACGCATTGATTGTAATTTTGATTCTGGATAGAATGCGGTAATTACCAGATAAATGAAACTCATCCCTCCTACCAGTTGAGTATAGCTTCTGAAAAATGTAAAACTCTGAGAAAGATTTTCTGGTTCGTCAAATAATGATATTCCTCCTGTCGTAAATCCTGCTGCACTTGAAAAAAATGCACTACTAAATGCTTCTACGGGAGTTTCATAACTTGGAAGTACATACAGATATGGCACCGTTCCAAACAATGTTAGTAAAAATAGGCTCGCAAACACCAAAACTGACGCTTGTTGTAGATTTAGACTTGATTTTTCACCATAAGAATTCAGAAAGAATCCTGTCACTAGTAATAGAACTGTGGTTAGATAAATCCCAGTCGCAATCACTGTATCTTCTAAAACTGTTGCAAGAATAGCTGGTACAAGTAATAACACCCCTGCAAACTGTAACACAAATCCTAGATTACCTAGAACTGCTTTTACTGGTGGACTCAGAAGACGAGGTGCAGTAGCTGTTGCATCTCGGATAGCATTTGCAATTACTGATTGAAAGATCATTCCCATCACTTGATTTTTCTTTGATATGATGGGTAGTTTTCTAATGTTATTATCTCGCATTTTATGTAATGCATCTTGTAATGTTGATTTTTCATTAATTGTAATTAGTGGGGTGCTCATGATGTCTTTCAGTCTTGTAGATTCTGCGTAAACTGTAACATCACTAACTTTGTTTAGGATGTCTTCATCTGTAACAATCCCTACTGGCAAATTATTTTTATCAGTAACAATAATGTCATCTGTCTCATAATGACGTAGCATTCTAGCAGCTTCTCTGGTTTGTGTATTTAACCCAAGAATCAATACGTCTTTGCTCATGTAATCTGTAACGTACTTGCTTAGAACATATGCTACTGCCTTTTCTGGATTAGTTGACATAAGCTACCTTAGTTGGGGATTTTAAATAATTTGGGGTTACGCGTAAGTAATGATCGTTAAAAAATAATTTATCTTTTAAAATTATTAAATCTGATCTCAGTAATTTGCTATCTTTATAAGCACTGAAGAGGCAGTTTGTATGTATTATTATGGAAATTGATCAAGCACAAGAGCCTGATTATGACTCTGTAAAAATTGATTATGTTGGATTCGTTGATCCATATGCTGTTGAAGGTATGGTTGTTCTAAAATCTGACAATGGCAAGGAATTCCATATGAGGGCATTTTCTGGTGAAGTCGCAAAACATATCTCAAGTTTTGGTGAAACTACAGGTGAGGCAGCTCCATCAATTTACAAGATGATTGAAGAAATCTGTGAACAAAATGAAATAGTTCTAGTCAAAGTCAAAATCTATGAAAGTGGAGAGGTATTACGTGCTAATCTGTACTTTACAGGTAAGAAAGACCTGGTACTGAGAAATTATCGTGCTTCAGACGCTATGGCGTTAGGTGCCTTTTACAACATTCCAATTCTTGTTAGGAAAAATCTTCTAAAAGAAAGCGTGGAAGCTGAATAATTCCTTTTTTGATTAGAATTGTTTTTCTTCTAGTATTCGGATAAAATATCGTGGATGAACAAGAACAACTAATGGATAACCTGCTAAATGTTGATCTTGAAATAATTGATGTTATAAGAGAATTACACCAAAGTAATTGGGATTCTACATCTCTGAAACAACAAGTTGGAGATTTGCTGAAAATTCGAGATGAAATGGTGCAAGAACTAATGTCATTAAAGGGTGATGATCACTCTTGTGATTGTGGCCATGATCATGTCCATGAATAATTAATTTAATTCTTCAAAAAAGTTATCTGGAAATTTTTTCTTAATTTTAATTATTTCCAATTCATAATTTTTGATTTTTAATTGGATTTCTTTTTCTTCTTCCCCTTGAAGATTTTCTTTCTCTTTTTTCAATTTCCTGATTTGGTTTGATAATGTCTTGTACATTATTGAAAATTCTGGAAAATTTTCAGGAAGTTCTTCACCCATAGATAGATTAAATACACATCCCCCTAATACTGGTTATGAAAATTCTGTTGTTTTCTTTACTAGTTCTAACTTTTGGCATTAGTTCTGCTTTTGGTGATCCTATAACTGCACAGACTTTTTCTGAAGATAAAGTCCATTTTGTGGATGAACAAATTATGATAATGTCAGATATTTCAAATAATCAAGATACACAACAAAACTTTGCATATCTTACACAAGTGAGAAATAATGATGATGTTGTAATTTCATTATCTTGGTTGACTGGTTCTTTATCTCCTAGACAATCCTTTTCCCCTGCCCAATCTTGGATCCCTACTGAATCTGGAACATACCACATTCAGGTGTTTGTTTGGGAGAGCATTGATAATCCCTCAGCTTTGTCTCCTCCATTATCCATGACAGTAAATGTCAGTGAACGACAAACATGATTAATTAAAACATGCTTCATAATTCGGCAATCTCATCATCTATCAGTATAGCTTAGAAGGTTGATTAATCATCAGCACTTTTTCTTGTTATTTCTATAGTATATTATCCAATGTAAAAAATCATAACCTTTTTGATATGATGTGATATCATTATGACATATGGCGAATTTTGAAAAAGTCTACCAAAAGGTGGCATCGGAAATAATTCAAAGATGTCATGGTGCAATCAAAATTACTAAACATGGAAAAATTATTGAAGTATATGATACCAAACGTCATATTTGGAGTGATGGATTGGCAGGTTTAATAATTAAAGAAGAATCTCGTAAATCTGGTTTGAAAGAGTGGGAGGTTGCTAGGTGTATCAGGCCTCGCATAATTGCATCCCTTCTTGAAGACAAAAAAGGGCTATTATCAACACGATTAGCACCAGCTAGTGGAAGAAAAGTACCTGGGAAAAAAGCAACACAAAGGATACACGCAACATCTAAACCAACAACAAAAAAACCTTACAGTAAAAAATAATGATAATTAATAAACCACTTTTCTGATCAAATGAGGTTCTTTTAACATAATAATGTCGTCTCTAATTGATGATAAATCGACTTGTTTTAGATTGTGATTTGTGATTACAATTAACGCCTCACATCTGGTGCATAATATTGTCTTTCCATTTGAGCGTCCCTCTCTAACTACATCTTTTTCTAATCTATCTTCTTTTTGGCATGTAGGGCATAGTCTTGGTTCCTTTAAAATGGTGATTATTTCCTTGATGAAAATTGATTTTCCCATGTATTGTGATTTGCAATTACCATTAAAGAATTATAGTGTTAATTGGTATCAGCAATCCATTTTGAATGTCAAACCGCTTTAATCATTCAAAATTAGATCGAATGGTATTCAGTATATTTCCAATCTAACCAATTAACACTATTTCATGAATTTTCTTGAAAATATATTTTTGTAAATCTAGATGGCTTTTCTTAACAAATCATTTACTGCTTTAGAATAACTGTAGGTTGAATTCTCCTTTTGTATCATTTTAGATTGATAATGTCTGATTTTCTTATCTAGGTCATCCTGAATCATTACTGTTACTCGTCTTGACATGGTGCCAATTACCATTCATCGTATTAATACCGCAAGTTATTTTTTTGCTAGTGCCAATATTCAAGGGCTAATTTTCTAATTAATTTTATTAAATAATTTACAATATTTCCCTATTTTTCTTAAAATAAATCACACTAAATGTTAAATAGTTATTTGTCTTATACTATTTGATGTCGTTAGTTACAAAATCTGGCGATTAGTTTGCGCTGCCCCGCAGAACGAAAAAGGCAATCAGGCGTTTAGACGTCTGACCACGAGAGGAAATCTCTCATTGTTCTGCATTTTAGGGGCTTGCGCCTTTAATTTTCTTTAGATAAAATCTCGTTATTTTAGAAAAATAAAAAAAAATTTATGGTGAGAATCCTATCCCACTGACACTTTTATCCCATGCATCTACCATTGGATTTTGTCTTCTTTCAAGTTCTTCCAAGTATCCGTTAGTTTCTCCTGCTGGAATGTAAAATGTTGCAGAAACAATATCTCCAACACTTGCATCACAGTCTGAAACAACAACTGATCTTCCAAGACTTGACTCACCTACACAACCATAATCCGTTACAGCGATAACTGACACTTCTTCAGTAACTAAAGTTGGAAGTATATTCCAAGGAGTTACGGTAAAAATTAGTAACACTGAAGTTGCGACAGCTACCATTACTAGAAATTTTAGCTGTGGTGTTTTCTTGAATTTTGTTTGTTGCATTTCTCCTCAATACTATTTACACTTTATTTGATATAATCTAGTGACCATTTTTCAACTAGTGCTAATAATTTAAGATGTCCAAATTTTTTTACAGTTTTGACATTGTAAACATTGAATATGACTGTCTAAATTATTTTCAATTTTTGATAATTCGTATTTCTTTGATCCACACGTGGGGCATCCATCGTCTATTATCTCAAACACCTTTCATTCTTTTTGAATAGTCGTAATTGAAGATGTTTTGAGGTGTAATTTCAAGTGCTACTTCTGTTTCCAAATTACTGTTCAAATATTTTGATAATGTTGATTCTTTATTTCCTAAATATTTCTTCATTAAAATTTTAAGAATTTCTTGCCCTTGATTTTCAATAATTTTTACATTCCCTGTTCCCCGTGTACCTTTGTATGGTGGTTTGTCCGTTGCTATCTCAAAACCACATTTTGGATTATTTTGAAGATATGCAACAATTTTTGCTGTTCGTTTTGTTGCACAATAAATTTTCCCATTGATTCGTTCATACCATAATGATATGATGCTGGGGGTTCCATCTGGTTTTACAAAAGCAATTCTTATTGGAATTTTTGAATCTGAAATGAATTGGTCCATTTGGATTGTTTCTACTTGTTGCATAATAAATTCTCCATTTGATTAATGATTATTTTTGCATAACAATAGTCACAAGACCACTCATGAAATTCTTTTCCACAACTGCTACATCTTTGAATTCCAAATCTTTTCACGAGTAAATTTCATTTTTTCTCTATATTAGGAGCATCCCTAATTCCCTCTAGTGCCAATATGGGAAAAATTATCCGTAGTTAAAATACGAATTCTCTGAAATACCGTTATGAAAAAAATATTATTTTTATTTTTAATAATTTTTGTTTCATTAAATCCTGCATATGGGCACAAATTAATCAGTCATGATGACACTCATAGAAATTTTGAATCTGCACTCCAAATTTCAGATCATAAAGTTTCCTGGGCAATTTATGAAAATTTAGGAGAAAATGAAGCAAAGTTTTACACTTTTGAAGCCAATAAGGGAGATTCATTTTATGCCAGTATTGTAGTTCCTAAAATTGATGGTTTAGAAGAATATTCTCCAACTCTTGTTTTAGTAGGTGATGATAATTTTGAAAAGAAGAAAATCAATTACGAAAAAAATTTCCCCGGGGATGAATTCTATGAGCCATTTGGCCAAATAACCTACTGGGAAAGACAGGAATTAAAAACAGAAATTCCTGTGGATGGAACATATTTTCTTGTTGTAATGGATGAAAAAAACCAAAGTGGAAAATATAGTTTAGCCATCGGGACTATTGAGGATTTTTCACTTGTTGACTTTTTTACTATTTTGCCCAAAGCCTGGATAGACACAAAATTATTTGTAAATGACTATAATTCAATTATGATGTCTGTTTTGATTTTGTTTGGACTTGTTACAGTCCCGACATTGATCATATTCAGAAAAAAATTAATGAAACTTGAATAATTTACTTTTTTCTAATAAATTGAAATTATACTTTACAATCACATCCCTTTTGTTTTAGAATTTTGATTTGTTTTAATGGGGTGTCTACATATTCATCCTGTTTTGATTTACCTGTTGCATTTTTTACATCCAATGGGCTTTGATGATTATATCCTCTACATTTCATTTCATTCACTTGTTCTTTATGCCTGAGATACAAAGCATGTAATTTCCCAACCCATCTGATAGTTTCAGGATGTTTTGAATATCCTTTTTTGTTTTGTGTGATTACAACCCACATGGCATGTAGCTCCCTATGTTCACCTAGTAGATGGTTTCTACATAGTTTTTCAACAGGAATATCCCAAATTCTCATTTGGCTTTCCTAGATCTTGGTCTTGTTCTAAGTACTGCTTTGCAACACATGCATCTGGCTTCTTTTGATAATACAAAAATTCCGCAGAATGTACATCTTTTTTGGCCTATTTCATACCTAATTCTATTAGGAGCTGGTGCTGCCTTGTGTCGTTCACAAATATTGTTACATGTTCTACCCATTGATTTCACCTCCAATTTTTTCTTTGATTTCTTTAGACCTATCTCTAATGGTTACTGCACTGATGCCTGAGGCTTCTGAAATTTTTAGTTGAGTAACTTTTTCATTATTCATTATTGATGCAAGATTAATTGCAGCAGCCGCCATTGCCATTGGATTTTTACTAGTTGAAACATTTTTCATTTCACAAATAGTTAATATTTTAAAAGACAATCTTTCAGTTTTCTCTGATAATCCAACTGCTTTTGCAACACGCGTAACAAATTCCATTGGATTGTAAGTCTCAGGATATAATTCCAATTCTTTCATTAAAAACCTGTAAACTCGTTGCAAA
This sequence comes from Candidatus Nitrosopumilus sp., assembly GCA_013203245.1. Taxonomy (GTDB): domain Archaea; phylum Thermoproteota; class Nitrososphaeria; order Nitrososphaerales; family Nitrosopumilaceae; genus Nitrosopumilus. Next base: position 7,524 of record JABMOR010000033.1, on the reverse strand, counting down.
TTTGTTTTCTTTAGGTTTCCTGCATTGGCTATGTCTTGTAGAGTTCTTGGGGTGTCTGTTAATCTACAAGTCATGTACACTGTAGCGCATAACATGGATGATGTGGATCTTCCTGCAAGAATTTTCTTTGCAGCAATTTTTCTAAACAAGTATGCTGTCTCCTCTACTACGGATTCTGGCAATGCCAATTTTGAGCTAATCCCATCTAACAATGTAAATGCCTTCTGAAATGATTTAACGGATATTGATGAACGGCTGTTTCTATCCCACATTCTGAGGCGATAAAACATTCTACGATTTTCAATTGACAATCTTTTACCAGAAGAATCTTTATCTTGAGGTTCCATGATTGTAGATAATCCTCTGTCTGCCATCTTTAGTGATGTTTTCATACCTACTCTAGAATTATTTTGATAATCTTCTGCACTAAACCCGCTGAATTCTGCAGCCGTGTCAATTGTTTCTTCTAAAGAAACGGCTCCACAATTACTGCATGCTATTTCACCTGTATCCAAATCCGTAATCATACTATCTTTTTTACAATTTTTTTGATGTAGTAATTCATTTAACATGTTGAAATTTCTGTTTTAAATTATTTAAGGTGCCCATATTTTCAAATCTAGTGCTAAAATAAACCTCTATTATGCACAAATAGAATATTTTTGGCACTAGAATATTTTTTCAGCTTTGTATAAATAAAATAAATTAAAAATATCAATAATGCCTCATATTGTTTTAAATCAACTTGTAGATCTTTTAGAATTTTCAAAATCATTTACACCTCATTTTCAAAAATCCCCACTCATACGAATTTCAAGTATTTATGTTGAAAATAATGGATTGAGTGCATTATTACCTATAGTTGTAATTGATGAGTTACATCAAGAATTCTTTATTCAAATATCTACGAGTCCTAAAAAAACAACTATCAGATTATTGCCTATAACAGATCCTAAAAAAACAGATTCTGTTAAGAGATCCTTATCTTTGGTTTATTCAATGATGAAGAAATTTGATTCCAGTCTAACTATTACAAAATCAAACCTGTGGGAGTATGTTGAAATGGAAGTGTTATAATGACTGTTTTTGATTTGTCTGGAACATCATCATTAAATCGTGAAATAGTTTTTAAGATTAACACTGATGTAAAAAATTTTCATAATGTCATGCCAAATTATTTTAAATCATTAGATATTCTTAGTGATGATAAATCTGGTATAGTTATTTTAGAAAAAATTAATTTTTTAGGGCAATCTGTGAAAGTTAAAACAAAACATCTTGTTCTGCCTCCAAATATACATAAAGTCTTTATTTTGACTGGTCCATTAAAAGGAACTTTTTTTATTGAACACTATGAGCATTCTTCATCTGGTACTTTTATTTCAATTTTTGTAAATTTAAAAGTAAATCGTCTTCTAAAATGCATTCCATTTATTGAGACAATTCTTAGGAAAAAAATGAGTTCGGTAATGCTTGAATTCATTAATTGCGCTGAAAAATATTCAATTGAACATAAATTATCAGCAAGTTAGCACTATTTCAGTTAGTTAGCACCTGTATATATAATATTTTTTGCTAAAAATCATATGGTTATACCTATAATTGTGATTGGCGCAGGCGTAGGGGGGCTTACCACTGCCGCATTATTGGCATCTCAGGGCCACGCAGTTCGAGTTTTAGAAAAGTCATCAAAATTGGGAGGGCGGACTGCTTCTATGAAATTTAGAAATCATATACTTGATAATGGATTTCACATAATGCCATTTTATAAAAAATCTGCAATTTTTACTGTTCTGAAAAAATTAAAAATTGAGTCTTATTTGAAACTTGCAAAAGTAGATGACATTGCATTTTATTCCGCAGATGAATTTCATAATTATCCTAAAGGTATTTTGGATTTACTCCAACTTTCATTATTGCCTTTTAAAAGTAGAGTTAAACTTCTAAGAATTCTACTTCCTTTAGCATTCACTTCTATAGATAAGACTGAATTGTGGGATGATACTCCTCTAACTGATATTACTAATAATTTAGATTCTGATACAAATGCTTTTTTTGAATCTGTTTGCATGTTGGCATTTGCAGATACTGCAGATCATATATCGTTAGGTGAATTTGCTCGTACTATGATTAGAGCAAATCCGTTTAAAGGGGGAACTAGTGAATTTGCATATCCTGATGATGGCGGGTATGATTCCATTTCTCATGTTTTATCTGATTATATTTTATCCAAAAATGGCGAAGTTGATACACAACAATCTGTCAAAAAAGTTATCATTGAAAATTCAAAGGTAACAGGTATAATTGTTAAAGATGCGGGGGGATGTGAACAATTAATCCCTACAAATTGTGTTGTTATTTCATATCCTGCATATCATGCATTAAACCAATTATTTGAAAAAAATATTATTGATGACAAATTTATTCAAAAAATTAACAAATTGAATAAGACTACTTCTGTCATTGAGGTTCATTTTGCACTAAAATCTAAAATTGATTCACGTCAAGTAGTATTTCCAGTTGGCACAGAATATGTAACCAAAGGGATATTCTTTATTTCTAATATCACACCCTCTGTTTCTCCTCCTGGTGAGCACTTGATTATCGCAGGAACCCCTGTAAATCCTCAGGTTACTGATGACCCCATTGCTATCAAAAATATTGTTGATAAAATGAAGAGTGAGATCTCATCAATTTATCCAAAATTTGAGACTGAATTAATTTGGGAACGCCCTATGGCCTGGAAATTAGTCGAATCTGTGGTAAAGGAACCTGGGAAAGTTTGGAAATCCAAAATGCCTCATCAAATTCCTGGAATTGATGGATTATTTTTTGTTGGTGATTCAACTATTAGCTATGGTATTGGAACTGATTCAGCTGCACATAGTTCTATCTTATGTCATCCAAAAATTGAATCTTTTTTAAAATCTTAATATTTTTTAATTATACACTTCTAATAATTTTTGCTAATTCCTCTAAATTTAATTCCGAAATTACCTTTCCATCAAACTTTGGTATTTTTTCAGTTTGCATGGCGTATCCTCCAATTAAAATTGGAATTTTACATGCGTCATTAATTTTTCTTACTAATCTTTGACCTGCTAAAATATTGTCTGTTAATGTAATTGAAATAAATACCATGTCTGGCTTATTATTTTCAATAAAATTAATGATGGATTCTGATGGGATTGATGTTCCCATATTGTATACTTTGAATCCTTTTATTGAAAGATATGTTTCCAACACGTCGCATCCTAAATGATGTTCTTCTCCAACTGGAACACAGATTAGAATTTTTTTCTTATTTGCTGATACTGATACGCCATCCATAATTATTTTAACCAGAGTTTGAGCAATGTTACTTGCAACATGTTCTGTTGCAATACTTATTTTATTACTTGCCCAATCTTCTCCTATGTCAGTCATTACTTGTTTCAGAATCTTATCGAAAAAATCTGCTGGATTGAAAATTTTTGTATAATCTTGATATATTTTTACACACTCCTCTATGTTGCCTTCTGTTAATTTCTTGTAAAGATGTTCTTTTGATTTCTTTGTAGATTCTTCTCTTTTCTTAATGTCTTTTGGATTGTAAGATGCTAGTACTGACAAAACTTTAGGATTGTCTCTATACTCTACTGGAATATCGTCTTTTACGACTTCTGATGCTTTTCCAAGATATTTTACAATTTCTTGTTTGGATGTACTCCTCTTTGAATCCCAGACACTTTTGACAAGGTAGAGATATTGATCAGATTTTACCTTCTTTGCTCTAATGTATACCATGAATATTTTTTTCTTATATGCTATTTAACTGGTGCTAATATATCTAAATAGTGCCAATTATCCTCACGTTCCGTGACTGTATTCAAAGGCTAGCTGGTAGATTACCACTATTAAAACCACTTATCACTAGCTTAAATCATTCATAGTGAAAAATTCTTCATGGAGCGGACTCAGTTAAGCAAACCAATTTCACAATCCTCGCCCTTTTCAATAATGGTTACTGGTGCTACTGGATTTATTGGCTCTAGGCTGGTTTCCTTGCTGTCGTCAAACGGTTGCACGATAACAGGTTTGAGCAGGCAAAAACTGAACAATACAGAAAATGTGAAATATGTTCAGGTCGATGTTTTTGACAATGATGAGTTGACTCGATCTATGCAGGGTGTAGATGTTGCATATTACTTACTTCACTCGATGGAGGGCAGCAAAAGTGAGTGGCAAGAATTTGCAAATCGTGAAAAAATTCAAGCTGAAAATTTTCTTAAATCTGCAACGAAAGTAGGTGTGACGAGGATTATTTACTTGGGGGGACTTGTCAATGACAGCTTAGAGTTATCCCCCCACATGAGAAGTCGCAGGGATGTGGGCGATATACTTCGTTCAGGATCCATACCTGTAACTGAATTGCGTGCGTCTTTAATTATCGGGGCTCAGGGCGGCTCATATGCTATGCTTCGCTATCTTGTTGAGCGATTGCCTGTAATGGTCTGCCCGTCTTGGGTAAAATCATTGGCTCAGCCAATCGCCGTTGACGACGTAGTTTTCTATTTGGCCGAATGTCTTTGCAAACCTGAAACCATGGGCCAAATTTTTGAAATTGGGGGTCCTGATAAAATCACTTATGAGGAATTAATGCGCATTTATTCCGCATATTTGAACAGGAATCTCTTTGTTTTGCAAATTCCGTTTTTGACTACCCGTCTCTCATCTTATTGGGTGGATCTAATCACTCCTGTCAAGGCTTCGCTTGCAAGACCTCTAATTGACAGTCTTGTGCATGATACCGTTGTCTCAGATGACAAGATCACAAAAATAATCCCGATTAGATTAAAATCCGTTCGTGAATCAATTGATATCGCAACAGCTGAGATGAATTCATCTCCTCCCGTGTCCAAACCAAAAGAGGAAAAAACAGGTTTTAAAATAAATCAAAAACTAATTCAAATTTCATTATTTGCTATGACTTTGATTGGAACTTCTTACTATTGGCTAGATGATCGGCCTGACGTTTATCATGTGCTTTGGCTAGTTGGCTCTTTTGTATGGTATGTTGCTATTTTTTCTTCAATATTCCTTATTCGTAAGAATACACGTTTAGGTTATTTTGTTGCTGGAATTTTATCTTGGGTGACTTTGGCTGTTTGGCTGGTTGATAACTTCCACGTTGTATTCGAGACATCATTAATTGCAGGGCAACCCAGCGCCTTGATGACCGTCAGGAATTTTGTAGGTATTGCATTTGCCTCAATCACTGTCGTTGCTTCGCACAATCTCTTTCACAAAGTAATTGATTATCAGTATAAGGGGAAGTCCATATAATTTTGTCAGTGCTTTTATGCTGAATTAATTTCTATATTTTTCTATTACCCTTGATAACCATCCTTAAATTTAAAATTATTCTCATGGATTCAGATATCCTGATTCCCATTGTTGTTTTTGTTGTTCAGTTCCAAATACATGAATGGATTTATCAAAACAATTAACACGATCTATTCCTTCATCAAATAACCTTTTACAATCATCTAATGTGAGCCGAAGATTAATTTGGTCGCGTGCTTGAGTTATTTCTTGATAGTCCGCATTACCAATAACACCTACAATGATTGCAATTACAATTACCACTAAGATTATTACTAAATTATTTAATTAATCCACTTCTCCTTAATGCTTGCATATAGTTTTGAGTCTGAACTTTAGATTTTTTAGAATAATTGTTTCTTACAAGCCATTTTTCTAAAATTCCGTATTTGAATTCTAAATCTGTTTTAAGCATAGACTTTCGTATTACTTGCCAATCCTCATCTTTGACAGATTGCAGTCTAATTATAGTAGGAATCCAGTCAAAAAATTTGAATTTAGACCACTCCATTTCAGGAATTTCCTCCGTATGATATTCTTTCAGGGTTAACAAATCACATCCTTGCATTTTTGCATTAGAAATGTAGTTAGAACAAATCCTCCAAGGATTGTAATTCCAAGTGTAATGACCAATCCTAGAAACAAAGTTCTCTTTTCATTAAGTTTCATCATGATAAACAAATTTTTTAGACATAGTATATCAACTGACTCTTACTAAATTACTAGTGGCAAGCATATTCTAAATTATTTTTTTGAGTGTAGTTTCTCGTGATGAATTTAATTTACTTGTCCTTTACAATATTTTCTATCTTGTATTTAGTTATAGACATTTAAAATAATTATAGAAAATTATATTTCTATTTTTATTTTTAATTTCTGATTTATACTTTCAATCACTTTGGATATTACTGTTGGACTATATGAGAAGAAACCCTTGTACTGTTCATCACCCATGTCTTCTGCAACAAGGCCAAATGGACCTTTTGGACCACGCGTTAGCACTATCCACATATCTGAAATATTTGTGCCATCACAACTAACTACCTCTGTAGATGCTGGAGGTTGTGGTGCGAGAAGAGGATTGTTGAAATTTCCAATTACCCATGCTTTTGGAATTTTTTGAAGAATCTCTGTATAACGATCCTCAACATACTTGTATCTCTCACCTGTCTCAAATGTGGCCAGGAGTGGAGCATTATTTTTTACGGCATAATTTTCAAGTAAAATACTTAATCGGTATAGCTCTTTTCTTCCTTCATTGAAATTGACATATCCTGCATCAATGTACTCAGTTAATGTCCATAAGATGTTGTGATCAGATAAATCCGTAAATTTTACATCTACAAGCCTTGTAAAATTTGACCAAATTTCTTGTATGAAACTATTGTATTGTTGACTCATGTCTTGTTTTTTTCTTTTTAATATATAACTAGTGATAAATTAATAGACTAGTGCCAATTATTATTGTTCTCTTATTGAATAGTAAATTTAGCCCCTAGAATTTTAGCCATCTTACTAACTGCATGTCTACACACATTGGGATTTAGACTAAAAAATCCTTTAAATTTTCCACTTTCATATTCTTCTGCAATCAAACCAAATGGGCCATATGGTCCTCTAGTAATAACACTCCAAACGTTAGTCAAGCTCGTCTCACGACAATTTACTAACTCTATGTTCAGAGTGGTTTTAATGTCTATTTTGCCAAAATCTGCAATAACTGTAATTTTTGGTATCTGTTTAATCATATCTTGATATCTTTTTTCAACAAATTTGTAACGTGCAATTTTTTCAAAAGTTGCAAGTAATGGCTGACTGTTATCTTTAGCATAGTTTTCAATTAGTTTACTGATGTGGAATAACTGCTTTCTTTCTGCATGAAAATTGTGATAACCTGCTTCAACAAATTTGTCCAAACTCCACATTGACAGAAGTGATGGATCATCGTCATGCCATTCTGCAAGCTGTGGGAAATCTTCCCAAACTTCACCGACAAAACCTGCATACTTTCCTAACATATTTCATGGCAGTCAAAATAAGATATAAGTTAATCCTTCTTGTGATGAATTGAGATTTTAACAAATTGTTTTTATTCTCTAAAATTATATCCTATCCATGGGTCGATATGAAAAAGTTCTCAATATGCTAATGGATTATGAT
>JABMOR010000032.1 GCA_013203245.1 Candidatus Nitrosopumilus sp. | reverse complement strand
TAATTATTGTAATAATTGATGTCAGAATAAGAATTGAGAGAATTGTAATGCCTGCAATTCCCATCTTGCTTTTCATGAATTCTTGCTTTATTTCCTGAGGCGTAATACTACTCATTGCCCTGTCCTCACCCTAGGATCAAAATAACCATAAAGTAAATCTGCAATGAATATGCTGATTAGGAAAAACACTGTAAGCAGATATGTTGCACCAATAATCACCGGCAGGTCCATTACGGTGATTGCTTCAAAATACAATCTTCCCATTCCTGGCCAATCAAAAACAGCTTCTGTGATAATTGCCCCTCCAAGAGATCCTGATAAACTCAATGCCAATATTGTGACAATTGGTGGGGCTGCGTTTTTTAATGCATGGGTATAGATTATCTTTTTTTGTTTAATCCCAATAGTTTTTTTTGCCATGATAAAGTCTTCTTGCATTATTCCTACCATGAAATTTCTTACTAAATATGCCCATGATCCAAACCCAATCATTACAATTGTAATTAATGGTAATACCATATGATACAGTAAAGACCCAATGTATGCCGGGTCTGTTGATGGTATGTCTGGTGTTGCTCTTGCAGGAAATATCTGCCATGTAAATGCAAATAGGAATATCATTAACATTCCTATCCACCATACAGGAAAACTAGAACTAATTATTGCAAAACTAGATGTGATTCTGTCAATAGCTGATCCTACCTTACTGCTTGATAAAGCACCTAGAAAAATTCCTATGATTGATATGATTATAGTTGCTGTAGTGAACAGCAAAACGGTTCTCGGAAGCTTTTCAAGTAATATGTCTTTTACATCTGACGACCCTTCGTCACTAGTGAGAAATGTTGCATGCCCAAAATCTAACAACATTATCTTGTACATTGTTACTCCAATTCTTTGAGGCGAATACCATGGCTCATCAAGCCCTAAAATCTCTATTCTTTGTTTAATTTGATTTTGAATAAAGTCCTCAAATTCATTCACTGATGAGAAACTCTCTGCAATGGCTGGATTTTCTGTTATTTCAGATCTTACTTGAAAGACAATCCCTTGCTTTAGAATAATATCCATATTGGAGCCTACTAATGCAATCGTAATGAGGAGAGTAATCATCAAAACTCCAAACATTGTCGCCATTCTTGTGGCAACATACTTTTTCATACCCAATAATCTGAAGGTAAATAATTAGTTTATAACCATAGATGTTTTTTCCCACAGTTTATTACTGTACCATAATATAGTTAATTTGAAAGATATGTCCTTTAATAGAGAAGACAGAGAAATGCATACCACAAAATGTGGTGACTGTGGAAATGAATGTCAAGTACCATTCAAACCTAAAGAAGACAGACCTGTTTATTGCAGAGAATGCTTCCAAAATCACAAACCTGCACCAAGAGAAGGTGGCGGTAGATTTGGAGGAAGATCTGGCGGTGGAAGATCTGGCGGATTTGGTGGAGATAGAGGTTCTAGATTTGGTGATAGAGACGACAGACCACGTGAAATGCATGATGCAAAATGTGGGGACTGTGGAAATGATTGTCAAGTGCCATTCAAACCACGAGAAGACAGACCTGTTTATTGCAGAGATTGTTTCCAAAACCACAAACAAAATTAGAAATACCGTTTTGAGTAATTTTCAAAACTCTTTTATTTTATAAAACAAAGATTTAGAATCTTTCATTGTTGCTAAACCATATGGGTATTGTTCCATCAAGAGACAAAATTACTATTGGAATTATGGTGCAGATAGTACAAAAACAAGATCAGCGTACAGGGAAATTGACAGATGGGAAGGTTAAACGAATTCTTACCTCCAGCAATTCACATCCTCATGGAATTAAAGTTGAATTAGACTCTGGGAAAATAGGTCGAGTACAAAATATAATTTAAAAACGACGAGAGTGAAACGAATTCTAGGCTTCACTTAGGCAGAAAAGCAAGTCTCTCGTCTATGTGTTATATGCGATCAAATTATTTAAATTTTTTATGAAGTTATGATAAATAACAGATAAAACTTTGCAATTTATTTGATTTTATATGAGTGCTAATACTATTAGAAAAGCCAAAAAACTTGTTGAAAGTGGGGGTGTAGCAAAAATTGAAGAAGATTTGTTTCAAATAAAATCTTCATCTGATCCTGAAAAATCATATTTTGTAACATCTGATAC
>JABMOR010000147.1 GCA_013203245.1 Candidatus Nitrosopumilus sp. | reverse complement strand
TCGCTCACCTCATTTCCAAGTCCGCCCACCTTCTCCGCCAATTCCGCGGAGAGGCGTGTCAACCGAGCGACGTTTTCGCGGGCCGATGCAATGCCGTCGTGCCGCAGTTGACTCGCCGTGTTGAGCGCCTCGATCAGGTCGTCATGTGCCGCTATGATCTTGTCGACCGCGATCACCGGGCTGTTGTACAGATCACCGATCTCTTCGGTGTGGGTTCGAATCGAGCTTGCGTTGGCAGCCACCAGGTCACCGAGGAAGTCCCGCGTACGGCGAGTTGCCTCTTGCACTCGCTTCTGCCGGACAAGTGCCGACTGAATGGCCAGTCCGACTGTCACAACGTTTGTTGCTAGAGCGACCGTCCGTTCGACCGACTGGCCGAGCCGGTTGTTGTTCTGTCGCCCAATCTCGATGCTGACGAAATACTGTAGGTGTACCTGCTCAATCGTCCGAAGGTCCTGCACTCGTACTGCTACGTCGTGAAGTGCGACCTCAAGGCGATCTCGCTTGAACGGATCGTCTGTACTGTCGTGTAACGCGGCGAGTTCCTTCACCAGCAGCTCACCGAGATAGGCGTTCTTCTGAATGTTCAACTGTTGGGTCTCGACATCCTCGTAGAGCTTTCGAAGCTCGAGATTGTCCCTGACCAATAGTGCTCGACCGTCGAGTAGCTTCGTCTCGATTGCTGTCACCTGTGCCGAAATCGGCTCGTATCTGACAGCCACCTTGCTCAGTGCCCGGACGACCGGGTTGTACTTGCTGGAAACGAGAGGTACGGCGCCGATCGCCCGGCTAACCAAGCTTCGGTGAGTGACCTGTTCAGGAGCGATCTCCTTCAGGGCAGATCGAAGATCCTGTACGCCTGATGCAATCTCCTTGCCGGTACCGCCCTGATCGAGAATGTCTCCCATCCGTGATTTGAGCAGCTCGAGATCGGTTCGTGTAGCACGCTGCGCGTCCATTCCAACGTTGGCGAGGTCATCGAGCACCTTCATCTCGGCGCTTCCGGCGGCATCGACAAGCTGATTCTCTGAGAGAAGACTATAATTCTCTCTATACACGCCTGTTGATTTTACATCGCCGCTTACTTTTACGTTCTGCACTTCTGCGAATACTGGCGCAGCTGCGAGAGCGATTGCAGTAAGCACGACGCATAATAT
>JABMOR010000031.1 GCA_013203245.1 Candidatus Nitrosopumilus sp. | reverse complement strand
TTTCTAGGGATGTTTAGTTTTAGCATGAATGCCCCAATCACTAATGAGAAAATTATGATGCTGTGGACACCAGCTGATGGCCAAAATACTTGAAGGGCCATAGAACCGTGATCACCGCGCAAGAACATCACATTGTCTTTAGCAACTGCGGTTCCAAGGTCAAGTGCGGTGATTAACCAAACATTTGCCTGAACAAAATACGGAACAACGTATTGTAACGGGCCAAGTGTGTCATATGGGAAAAATGCATCAAGTGAAAGAATTATAGCGGTACCTATAAGAAATATCGGGCCAGCAGGGGCAATTCTAATCCAGCGCTTTCCGAAGAAAATACTCAACGCCACGACAACAAATATTGCCATGACTATGAAATCCCACATCCACGTCCAAGAATAGATTAATTGCACATCGAATAATTCTGCAGATTCAACAACGTATTCTCTTAAACCGTATTCCAAAGAAACAAGGTATGCGACAGTAGCTAAAGCCAGAGGAAGCACGACAAGTAATTTTTTCTTTGAAATTACTATCTTCAATCCAATTAATTCAGCGACAATAAAGATCAGGGCAAAAAAATAGCCACCACGGCCCTCATTCCAGCTCCAAGCTATGGAGTCAGGGAATGCGATCATTGCAAACAGAATGGGGCTAGAAATTATGAATATTCCAAAAATTAAATTCCAATTCCTCATCAGATTAAATCCTAAAAAGGCAAATAAATATCTCGACTTTGCAAATTTTGGAAATTTTTCAGATTATTTTAGAAATGCGAAGCAGATGTCAATCTTCAGCATATTCAAGTTCATCAGCTTCAGGATCTCTCCTACTGGGCCGAATTGGAATATACATGATTGTCATAGAAATACTTGCATCGACTGAATGATACGTCCCAAGGTTTCAAAAGTTTGCCTATTTAGTGCATAATTGATACAAAAACTCACTTTTGAAATTAGAATAAGTTTCAGATTCGTTTGAATCATTAAATTACTCCAATCCGAGGCATTGTAGGGTAAAATCAAAATGAGTGATCCAGAAATTCCATCCAAGGAAGAAATTATCAAAAACATGTCAAAACACCTACAAACCCATCCTGAAGACGGGGAGGAGGTATTACTTCGAACGTATGACCTCGCTTTTATCACAGGGAAAATTCAAGGTGCAAAAAGATTAGATTGAATCATCAATGTGTTCCCTAATTGGTAATTTCTAACGCATTACAAGTCCGGATCAAACGCGCATTCAGTTTTGAGGGATTTTACGGTTGTAAAGTATGTGACTGCCAGTATTCCAACAGCAATCATCCGGATTGGGATCTCGTAGTTGGTCAGAAATGCCGTTACCGTAGCTCCGACTGAGCCAAATGTCGAGATCACGGCGAACCCTATCTGACCACAGCTGCATGCACCTGCAGCTGCCCCGACAACAGAACCAAACACGCCACCGCCCATTTTCTGTTTGGATTTTTTGAGGGTATTGATACGAAATATGTTCATCGGCAATACTAGTGCAGATAATGCAGAAATCACCACAATGAGGACAAACCCAAATTCAGTTCCGGATGGAATATGACTAACAACGTACGGGTTTATGAAGACGTATTCAGATAAAATCAGCAACCCAACCAACATCGACGAAAAAATTACAGTTGATAGGAGAAGATACTTTGAATTTGAAAATACCAGGTTGATTGCAGACGTCATCTAAACCATCGTGTCCAATATTTGTTTGAACACTGAAAATGGTTGTGCACCACTAATTTGTTTTTCTTGATTATTTCCTACAACAATAAAAGTAGGAGTTGAATTTACATCATGTTTTTTTGCTTGTTGAATATTATAATCAACTCGTTTTGAATATTTTCCAGAATCTAGACAGCTATCAAACAACTCCATATCCAATTCTAAGCTAAATGCAAATGCCTTTAGCCTTTCAGAATTAGCCCATCCATTATCTACATGTTCTTGAGAATTGTACAACATGTCATGAAATGCCCAATATTGTTCTTGATCTTCAGCACAGTATGTTGCCTGAGCAGCTTTAGATGAATCTCTACCTAAAAATGCCAAATCAATAAAAACAAGATTTGCCTTACCCGTTTCAATATAATTTTCAACTATCTGAGGTTTTGAAGTATGAAACCATCTGTAACACATTTCACATTGATAATCTCCAAATTCAACAATAGTGATTGGTGCTAAAGGGTCGCCTAAAATTGGAGAACCCATAGCAGTGGAGATTGTTCCATGAGTTCTGCCCATATCAAGATTAACAGTTTCAGAAGGTGATACAGATAATGAAGCTGCAACCCCAGCAATAATTACAATAACAATGACACCCATAATTATGCCTAATTTGTTCATAATACAAAACAGAAAGTATTGGTTAAAAAAACTTATTCCAAATTACGAGAAGGTTTTTTCTTGAATAAATTTACAAATTTTGCAATAGCAGTGTCAATTGGACAGACCTCACACACAAAGCTAGAATTGTGCCCTTCAAGATGCTTTTCAAATTTTTCACGAGAATCTAAAACTAGATTACATTTTTCACAGTAAATCTTAGATACATTATTCTTCAAAGGTTTTGTCACAAACAGTTTAAGTGATTAGTGCTTATAAAGATCCTGTTGAAAATCAACTTATGATAAAAATCAAGTTATGATTTTATCTATTATTTTTATCATAACATTTAAAATTTTATCATATTCTACACGATACTTTGTAAAACCAAATCAACATAGAATTGTAATTTATGATATTCTCAGTAATCATGATAATGCAGATGTAATCAAGACAAATTTCATTACACATAAGATGTGTAAATAATTAAATCTTGGAATAAACTTCCAACCATAGTTTTCAATGACACAGAAATTCCAATGAAAGGGAAATTAAATATTTAAAAAATAAAATTACATGTAATGGATTCTCATATGAACATTTAATTCAACTTCATATTGTGTTACATATCCACAATGAGTGCATGAAAACATCTCATGTTCAGACTGACTCGCAGTATTTTCAATCACAGTTCCAGAGATAGATGTGATGTTTATTGTATTGCGGTTTGAAATTACAGCAAAGTTTTTTCCCTCATCTATAGAATCTAAAAATTCCTTTATTGCAGAAATTACTGCAGTAGAGTCAATAATTTCATCATCATCCAAAGACGACAAAGTAAATTGATGATGCTTCAATGTAGGGATTGCAGCCACTTGATCGGCCACATATACAAGTAAATCGTGTTTAACTGATATTACATCCCTGCAGTCAATTGTGAGCATAAAATATCATGATTAAATCAATATTTTAGTTTAACATTGATTTGAAAATGATTATTATGGTTTAACATCGTGATAGCAATTACTTGGCAGATTCAGAAACATTTGGAGTAGAAAAAGGACATGGTGAAGAAGTTACTGCGTGGTTAAATGAACAAGCAAAATCACAATCCATCAAGTTGGAAGCAAGATTATATGGCTATAATGTAATTACCGAAAATTTCGGAGAGTTTGAAATGTTTTCATGGATTGGGAATGTTCAGAGTGCAAGAAAGATGATCATTAAAGCAAGTAAAAGATTCAAAGTAAAAGTTATCGAAGGAGGATACAAACCTAAAGAAAAAATAATTAAAATGAAAAAATTTGATTTTGCCAAGATCAAAAAAGGGGATAAAACAATAGGTCAATTAGAATTTGTAGCTTCAAGATTCGGAAACAAGCATTGGGAAATTCAAAATGAAGAAAGACATTAGTGGAATAATATCAGGGGAACGTAAATGAAAAAAATAGGCATTATAGGATTAGGAATGTTAGGTAATGCCGTAGCATTACATTTGGTAGATTCAGGTTTTAAAGTTACAGCATATAACAGAACAAAAGAAAAAACATTAGAATTAAAAGAAAAAGGGGCAACAATTGTTGAATCTCCAAAAGAAGTAGCAGAAAATTCAGAACTAGTAATAATAGTTGTAAAAGATGCAAATGCTGTAAAACAAGTTTCATTTGAAAACAGCGGCATCATTAAGGGTAATCATGAAAAATTAATTGTTGCAGATATGAGTACTGTTGACCCATCAGAATCAAAAAATATTTCAAAACAGTTTAACGATTCTGGAATAACTAAACTTGACATACCGGTAATGGGAGGTCCAAATGTCGCAATAACTGGAGATTTAGTTATGATGGCATCAGGAAATAAAGAAAGTTTTGAAAAATGTAAAGAAGTGTTTGACACTATAGCAAACAAAATATTTTTCGTAGGAGAAAGTGGAGTTGCAAACTCTATAAAATTGGCTATGAACCTTCAAATCACAATGTTATCTTTGGCATTATCTGAAGGAATAACTCTTGTAAAAAAATCAAATGTAGATCCAAAAATATTTCTAGAAATTTTAAACTCTACTTATTTCAAAACAGGAATGAGTGAAAAAAAGGCATACAAAATGATAGACGGTAAATATGATACAACATTCACACTTTCAAATTTAAAAAAAGACATCAGCACTATAACGAATGCTGCAAAATCTCTAGGAATTGAACTGCCAATGATCAGTAAGGCAGAAGAGGTTTATGAAAATGCAATCAAGGAAGGGTTTGGAGATATAGATTATACAGGAGTCATCGAATATCTCAAAAAAATTAATGAATAAAAACAACCAAAATTACGAATAGAATTTAACAAAAATTCTATAAGTTATGATGATAGTAGATAATCATGCGATTAAATGAGAAAGTGGCAATAGTTACTGGAGCATCTAGTGACATAGGGAAAGGGATTGCCAAGAGATTTGCAGAAGAAGGGGCCAAAGTAATCCTAATCGCAAGGGATTTGGAGAAATTAGAGGGTACTAGAAAAGAAATAGGGAATGAGGAATCAACTGTTTCAATATCATGTGATTTAACTGATGAATCCCAGGTATTACAAACAGTAAATCAGATTATGGATACATATGGTAAAATTGATATTTTGATAAATAATGCAGGAGCAATTAACGACCCAGTACATTTTCATAAAATGCAAGATTCTGAAATTAAAAAATTAATTGATGTGAATTTGTTTGGAGTATTTCATATGACAAAAGCTGTTCTATCAAAAATGTCAGATGTTAAAAGAGGAGCAATTGTTAATATCGGTTCAATTTCAAGTGAAAGAGCAATACCAAGAGTGCACTTGGCAGTATATTCATCTACCAAAGCTGCAATTGCAATGTTTACAAAATCAATCGCAGTAGAATATGCAAGAAAAAACATTAGATGTAATTGTGTTAATCCAGGAATTATTAATTCGGGAATGATAAAACCGTATCTCGATGATCCTCAAGCAAGAAAGGTGTTAGAAGAAAGATTACCTCTTGCAAGAGTTGGTGAACCAGAAGATGTTGCAAATGCAGCACTCTATTTGGCATCGGATGAGGCCAATTGGGTTACAGGTGCCATCCTAAATGTAGATGGCGGAAAAACAGCTTCAGAAGGATAACATTAGATTTTTAAAATAATTAAGAGGTAGAAATTTTGTTCTTTTTGACATATACTCTATAACTTAATCCAGTAACTAACATAATTATTCCCGTAATAGCAGACCACATCAAAAACGATCCAATATCAGATTCATCCATGTTTGACAACAAATGAATAAACATCTAAAGTTTGGGTTGAGAATGAATTATTCCCCAAAAGTATGAAACATCTAAATAGATTTGACACTGACGGAATTTATGCCTGAATTCACATGTCCAGACTGTGGAAAACATCTATTTCATGAAAATGAGACAACGTTAAAAATTGAAGAGACAATTCATTCAAAATTCTGCAGAAAAACACCGGGGGAAACCCACAGTTTCATGCACAGAGATCCAGCACACATGGAAACTTTTGATTCAGAAAGAGAAAACGACACCGCAGGTGCCCCAGTATTAAAAAAATAACAGCCTGTCCCTCAAAATTATAACCTAGGCATTCATCATTCAACGTAATTGCCAGAAGAACACCATTATGATTTAGTAGTTGTAGGGGGAGGGCCCGCAGGATCCTCAGCTGCATATGCTGCTGCAAAGAACGGAGTCAGGGTAGCCTTACTTGAAAAGGAAAGATCGATTGCAGAGACAGTCAGGACCAGCGGCGTAACGTGGATTCAAAACATAAAGGAGTTCGGAATCCCAGACGGCTGTTTTAATCCAATTAAGAATTTTTCATTTTGTTCTCCCAATAACGAGGTCACAATCAGCGATACCGTTCCAAGAGCAGCGGTATTGGACGTAAGAAAAACATACAGATGGTTGGCAAACGAGGCAGAGCAGTGCGGTGTAGATATTTTTGTAAAGACGAACATCAAGAATGTCATCAAAAACGAAGAGGGGGATATTGTAGGAGTAAGCGGTGTTGGACCGAATGGAGAAACCACATTTCATTCCAAGGTTGTGATTGATGCAAGTGGTTTTCAATCAACAGTTTGCAAGGCAATGGGATTTGCAGAACAGTGGGAAAGGTTCGGCGCAGGTGCAGAATATGAAATGAAGGCAGAGCATGTGGATCCTGAAACATGGTGGTTAATGGTAGGGCAAGAATACTCCCCTGCAGGATATGCATGGATTTTTCCGTTAGGAAATAACATGGTAAGGATAGGAGTGGGGGTAGGGAAACCGGAATCAAACGTAGACCCCGCTCAAAGACTCAAAGAGATAATAGACAAGAAGTTAGGACCGATAAAAAAATTAGGAAAGTTAACTGAGATTGAATTCCACTACGGATTAATTCCAAATGACGGATTATCCAGGAGAACTGTCTTCAACAATTTGATTCTGGTGGGGGACTCGGCAGGGCAAGCAAACCCTCTAGTTTTGGAAGGGATAAGATACGCCATAAAATTTGGAAGGGTTGCAGGAAAAGTAGCATCAGATGCAATAAAGACAGGCAAGACAGACAAAGAGTCACTCTACCCTTATGAAAACAACTGGAGGAAAGAAATAGAATCAAAAATCAAATCGGCAGGGAAAGTTCAGGACAGATGGATCGGCCTCACCGATGAAGGGTGGGATAAAGAGCTGGACATAATAAAAGAACTAAAACCAGAAGAGTTCATCGACTTTATCAAAGCAGATTTTGGTTTATCAAACATGATCAAATTGGCAACTCACCATCCAAAATTGGCAGTCAGGCAACTCTTCAATATGGTAAAGGGTAAAAAATAATCATTTTACATTAAAAAAACCTGTCACAACTACATGAAATTGTAATTGAACAACAAGTACACGAAGCAATAGTTCTGGATAAACTTCACAAAATCATCCACCAGCGTCATCCTTGAAAGCAACGTCCTCAACAAGATTTCCATGTTGATCATAAACATCGATGAAAAGATCCTTACTAAATTCTACTAATTTTAAAACGCGTCCAGATATCATCTATTAATCATTATCACATATTGCATCAATTGGAAATCACAGGATTACAAATCAGAAGGGTTTTTGAAAAATCAAGCCATGGCAGATGCCATTGAATAGTTGCCATGCTTAATTTTGGGTACAGTGCGTGTTTGATCGGTCTGGTAAGACATGCAAATTGAATGAAATTGCTCATGAGTTATTGTCGAACATTCATTACAGATCATGCTGCTAGATTTGAAACATCGAGAACATCTTGTATTCTCATGTAACTTTCCACCGCAGTTTCGACAGGATTCATCAGGCAATTGTATTCAAAATGAATTGTTAAAAATGGGATATAAGAAATACGAAGAAATTGTTCATCACAAAGATCAGTAAGATGAAGGTTATATTGGAAATGAAACAGACAGAGTTCATGGACAGGGTTAGAGAAACTTTTGACATGTGGGCTCAAAATGGAAGGGCAGAGTTAATGGAAATAGAGCACGGGACAAATGTTTTAAAATTTTTAAAATCCATATCATTTGAT
>JABMOR010000030.1 GCA_013203245.1 Candidatus Nitrosopumilus sp. | reverse complement strand
TAAATCAGATCCTGAAAGATTTGTATTTTTCAGATCCGCGTTTTGAAGATTCACATTATGTAAAGAAATTCCAGATAGATCACAATTTGATAAATTGACCGATTTCTGGTCAAATATCTCTGCAATGTTGTCTGAATTATACTGTTTATCTTTAACACATATGTTTAATTTTTCTATAGTTATGGAATATTCGAGAGGGCTTTGGACACTTGGAATGATCGATAAAACCCCCAATGATGTTGATATTGTAGTTATTACAATTATTACTAAAATTATTCTTTTCTCCAAAGTCATTTTTGAAAAAATTACGATATTATTAAGCGTATTAAGATGCAATATAATCTAAATTTTCTTGTATACTAGATTTTTTATGCCAATACGATGTTTCTTAATTCTTGAACATCAGTCCAAGTTTTTCCATCATCGTAACTTACCTTTTTGACCATTCCTTGAGATCTTGGCATTGTTTGTTTCATACCCATAGGATCATCAAAGGATTCGTCCAAAACGCCAGTTACATAATCAGTAATACTGCACCCCATCTCACTGCACACTCTAGTCAGTTTCTCGTGCGTATCATCTGTAATACGGGCGTGTAATACACGGTTTTAGGCATAAAAACACCCCGTATACGTAATACGGGATATGTTGTGTCCATTTGCAGTACGGCAAGTTTCATCTGTTATCATATCCAATATTATGATACAGTGGTATGATAAAAAATAGAATTAAGATTTAGATTATAATTCACAGATAGGACATTCAGCAGATTTTTGTCTTT
Organism: Candidatus Nitrosopumilus sp.; assembly: GCA_013203245.1. Lineage (GTDB taxonomy): Archaea > Thermoproteota > Nitrososphaeria > Nitrososphaerales > Nitrosopumilaceae > Nitrosopumilus. Next base: position 6,384 of record JABMOR010000030.1, on the reverse strand, counting down.
TCTTTACTAAAGATTCAAAAAAATTTTCACATTCAAAGCAATAGAACGTTCTTTTGTAATACTTGTGAAACTTGTGAAACTTGTGAAACTTGTAATACAATGCTTGCAATGGATTTCATCAGGGTATTTGGCAGAAAAAGTTTTGATAAATCACGACGTAGAAATTCCATTCTTTAGGGATTTGCCCTATGACTTGCAAGAGTTTGCTTTCAACAGTTATTTTGGCGGTAGATTCGAATTGATAAAACATGGTTTCATTGGCGAGGCGTGGCTATACGATATTAATTCTGCTTATCCGTATGCACTTTCCAAAATTTCAGACATTGTAAAGGGCACTTGGCGTAATGGGATTGGAGATATTCACAAAAAGGCAATACTGGGATTTTTTAAAATTCATGTGAAATATCCAGATGATGAATATTTGCCTTCTTTTGCATTTAGAAGAATTACCCTCAATAATGATTTGATAGTATATCCATCAGGTGAGTTTGTAACCTATGCCACGCTAGAAGAACTGAAAAATGTCGATCCTACACATTATGATATTTTGGATTCATGGCAGTATTTTGATGACAATCCCATATATCCGTTCAAAGAGTTTATTGAGAAATTCTACAACAAAAGAAGAGATCTAAAGAAACAAGGCAATCCTTTGCAACTGCCAATCAAGGTTATTCTAAATGCAATCTATGGAAAAATGGGTCAAAAGCAGAATCGAAGAATAGGAAATATTTTCAATCCCGTAATCTTTGCATACATCACAGGATTTGCACGAGCCCAACTGATGTCATTTGTTAAAGAGAATCATTTAGAGAAAGATGTAGTGGCTTTTGCTATTGATAGCGTGTGTGTCACTAGAAAAATCAAGATAGATTCATCAGAACTGGGGGGCTTTTCACTAGACAAACACGCCCTTGATGTGTATTATCTTCAAAATGGGTTCTATCGATTTGGCTCATGGAAACAAAGAGGAATAGGGAAACTTGGAAGAAAGGAAATTGAGCATATTGATACTATTGAGCGAGATGGTAGGCCATACTACCAATACAAGGTATTGAGAACCAAAAAACTAGCAAGTGCCATCATATCAAACCAGATAGAAGACATTGGCAAGCTCAAAGAGGAAACGAGGGAAGTAAATCTCAATGGAGATGATAAGCGATTTTGGCTAGGTCGTTTAGAGAGCATCAACAATAAGACATTGAATAAATCAACTTCGTTAAGCCCTCAAATTTTTCCAGATTATTTCAAACTCAATCCAGATTATAATGCCGATTAAGGTTACTTTCTACGAGTGAAAAGGGGGGATACTATTTTTGTAGAATTTCGAGACTCGTCATGAATTTTGTCCTTAAACAGGAAGGACCATCCGATGACGGATATCCCATATGAGAAAAGGAACAGTTGCTATAACTTTGTAGGGATCAACAGGTAAAGAAGGAGAATAGAATATTTCTACAACGGTTCATCAAAAAATACGTCAAAGAACACAAGATGTATCTCAAATAAATCACAGAACTGTTTTATGATATTTTCATCTAGAGATTATGAAAATCAAATGTCTTACCATTCCACAACATTAACAAAGTGGCGGTGTTGTTTTAGGCACAAGTATTTGAACAATATGAGTTTGCACTTCAAATCATAATTATTCCAGTGGAGAATAATAATTTGATTTTATTCTTCTTAAAATAAGACTATATCAAAAAAAGTTTGGAAAAATGAAGAAAAAATACATCATACTAATTCCCCTGATACTTGCAAGTTTCATCCATCTCGTAAATCCTGTTGGGTTTCCAGACATATTTTTCGATGAAGGAATCTACATGCGAAGGGCAATGAACATGGTTGATACTGGCAATCCCCAGGAAGGGTATCTTTATGACCATCCATATTTTGGCCAGGTACTTCTTGCAGGAGTTTTACAGATTACAAATTATCCACATAATGACGGTTCCACTGATCCTGCATCCCTTCAGAGCCTATACCTCGTTCCAAGATTATTTATGGGGATGATTGCAGTACTGGACACTTTTCTTGTGTATCAAATTGCAAAAGAGAAATTTAATTGCAATGTAGCATTGCTGTCATCTACATTATTTGCAGTAATGCCATTCACGTGGATATTTGACAGAATATTACTTGATTCCATTCTCTTGCCATTTCTGCTTGGATCCATTTTACTTGCAATTCATTTTGCAAAACCCCAAAGCAAATTGTGGCTTGCCCCAGTTTCAGGAATAATGCTAGGACTGGCAATATTTACTAAAATTCCTGCGTTTGTTTTCATTCCTCTTGTGGCTTGGCTAATCTTCCAAAAGAGAGGAAAATATCAAGACATGTTAATTTGGATAATCCCAGTGCTGTTAATTCCAATGTTATGGCCTGCAAATAGCATAGTTTTGGATCAGTTTGATTTGTGGGTTGAAGGTGTGTTGTGGCAAAGCCAGCGAAGTAACAGCATTCTAGATATCATTTACTATTTTCTGCTTGTTGATCCCGTATTGTTTGTGATTGGCATGGCAGGAATCATTTACTCTGCAATTACGAGAAACAAGTTTGCCTTGTTTTGGTTTATTCCGTTTGTGGCATTTCTGTCACTGGTTGGATTCAAGCAGTACTTTCACTGGATTCCGGTAATTCCTATTTTGTGCATTGCTGCCAGTGTCTGGTTGTTGGATATGCCTAAAAAGATCAAGTATCTGCAATCAAAAACAGTTCATCGCATAGTTATTGCGTCAATTCTTGCATTTGGGTTTTCAAGTACGATTCTAATCATAACAAATGATGTGTCATACAATCAATTTGAAGCGCTGTCATATGTTATTGAGAATCAAGACGGGCATACTATACTGGCAAGCCCGTCATACTCATGGATTCTGTACGATGTTTTTGGCATAGAAAATGTTCCAATAGATTATTCGATGGTTTTGTTTAATCCAATAGAAACAAAAAAAATTACAGTTATTGCAGACTCTAATTTTATGTTGGATCAAAACAGAGGAGACATACTCAGAAAAGTGTACAATAGTACCCAATCAATAAGATACTTTGAAGGTAGAGTAAATGGATTTGATGATAGAGTTTACCCATACACTAGCATGCTGTTAAATCAAGACGGATTCTCCATTGATGTTAGAGCAGGTGATTGGAAATAGTCGCAAGGTAAAAAAATTTGTCTCAAGCATCTTAATCCAAATTAAAAGCAGATGTTTGTTATCTAAGAAGGTCAGAGAGAATTGTTTTGATTTTGGAAAATGTCTGTTTGTCTATCTTTCCTATATTCATTTTAACAAGTTTCTTATCAACACTGAAAATTCTATCTACCTTTACTCTGCTGTCTACAATCAAGTTTCCTTTCTCCAGATTCTTGTTTGAGATTAGCATGTCATAATCTGTTTGTTGAAGATTTGATGTTAATGGTACGACTATAACATCATTTGATTTTTTATTATGTTTATTATTTGATAGAATTATTGCAGGTCTGACTTTGGACTGTTTTAGATTCGAGAATGGGAAATTTAGTAGAACAATATCTCTTTGTAGTGTCATTTCAAGTACTTGTTCCACACATCATCTTTTTTGTTTAACCACAGTTTCTTTAGCGATAATTCAGAATAACTTGTCAGATCATCTAGATCATCTTCCATTTGTTTGGTTAGATTTGTGGCTTTTTGAATCAAAAGTTTCTTGTCTTTGGCAGTAAGTATCAGTCTGTCGCCTTTTTTTATTCCCAACAATATTCTGATTTCTCGTGGAATTGCAATTTGGCCCTTTTCAGATACGCTTACTGTCTTTAGTGTCATTTCACTCACACATAAAGTAAGAAATTTCTTACTTATAAAGACAGATCTGTTTCGTATTGCAAACTATAGTCAAGTTTCAAATACTTGGCTGGCAATTCATAAAATAATTACATTTAGAAATGTCGCATTAGTTTTGCATTAGATCAGAATATCATTCTTGTTTGTCAATTGATGAAATTTTGCACTTTAGAGTTTCAGATGTGATCTTTCACCTAAAAGAAACTGGTGCTTTTTTGTAACGAGTCTTTAATTTCAGAACCATGAGATATGAATTCCTTGATGGCTAATCGTGGTTCCCAATACTTTGATTAAGAAAATAGAGTTTAGATTTTTTATTTTTCATAGGCTAGAGTGCGATGTCTTGCCCGTACTAGTTGCAGAATCATCTTATCATTTACCATATTGACTATTCCCCGATAAACACCCACTCTGAATTTGTAATATGGTGAATTTGTCATTCTATCAAGATGGTCATATGGATTATCTGCTGCAATTTCCTCTATTTTGAGAATAATTCTTTTAGCAGCATCATCAGGCAGCTTTGCAAGATCTCGTTCGGCTTTTACAGTAAAGATTACAGTCCATGCCATGAATCACAGGTCATATTTTGCTTTCATTTGCTCCAGTGTCTTGAATTTGCCCTTTTTGATATCTTTGATGGACTGTTCAATCTCTAAAATATCCGCACCGGTAAGCAGTTCAGCATCCTCTTCAGATTGAGATTTTAAAATTCGATTTATCATTGCCTCAAATGATTCTTGTTTGTAGTTCTTGAAATTTTCCCATTCTTCTTTTGATTTTTTAGAAACTGCAATGGATGTCTGTTCCATAGGCGTATATGGATACCTATAGTATTTAACTATTTGACTCGTATGACCATACCGTGAATTATTCAGTCAACAGGCTTTCATGTTTGTTTAAATTCCGCAGTACTTTTTTCACACTTGTATGGGATTGTCTTGTTGACGAGTTTTTCTATATTTTTAAGATTATCTTTTTCAGTCTAGTTTTGCATATTTTTGATTAATAGGAATTTGATTTCCACAGAATACAAGAATGTGGATTAAAAGGCAATTATCATTGAAGGTGACATAAAATCAGATACATTTGTTGTTCCACGCAAAATACGTATGAAAAACAATTTTAAAATAAATAAAAACTATGCAAAACTAGGCAGTTTTTGATTTTTAGTCAACTTACATTCTAGTCAGAGTCAAATTAATTCAGATTTACATAGAAAAGAGAAATGCTCCTTATACAGACGGTGGAAATTGTTCAGAAACAGGGCGGTCCATATACAAAAAAGGAGCAGGAGGACAGAAGGCAAAAAGTATACAGTATGTATTTTGAAAAAGGGTTTTCTGCAATAAAGATTGCAAGTGAGTTAGAAGTTAACAGAAACACAATTAATCAAGACGTCAAATTTTTGCGTTCTGAATTAATCCAGAAAGATCAAATAAACCCAGCGATTTGGTTGCTGGAGCAAAAAGAGCATTTGGAACAACAAAAAGACAGATTGATAGAACTACTAGATATCACTAAAGAGTTTGAGCAGAGATTAAGAGTGGAGAAGATAATATTGGATATAGAAGGTAAGATTACCAATCTTGTGATCAAAATAACAGGTTTTGATTACATATCATTTGAGTATGACCCAGGTCCAGAATTTGATGAAGACGTTACTCGGGTTGTAAATAATTTGGTTTTAAATGAAAAAACACAAAACCATTCATACTTGCAAAATGAAATTATTCTCAAAGCAAGGGAATTACTGAGATGTGATTCTACTCATGCAAAAAAAATATTTGTCAGAATGAAAGATTTGGGATTAAAAGAGTTTATGAGTAAAGAAGATCAAGGTTACAATCTTGAAAGTTTTGGTGTTTTAAATCAAATGATATCAAAAGCAGAACTAGATAAAAGCAATAAAGAAAAAATACAATCCAACAAAGGGGAACCTCATTGGGGTGGATTGGGTAAAAATTTCATTGAAAAAGACAAGGATTAGAGATTCATTATTAGTGTAATTAACAGAACCACATCACATAATGGTTACCGATATACAAGACTTCATAATTCCTGCAAAACCCACTCTGATCGTAAGAGATGAAGACGGAACCGGATGAAAAGCATAACCCACGAATCTTTGGCGAGTGGAGTATGTCAGCGTTATGAGATAATAGTTAAACAGTCAAAATTTTGCTAGTAATTTTAGATCTATTTTATATAATTAAATCTTGTATGAGAGATATGGGCAGAAAAGAAGATTATAACATTCTAATCAAAAAAGATGGTCGATTCTATACAGGTTATTGTTTAGAAATACCACAAGCCAGGGGTCAAGGAGATACAAAACAAGAGGCAATTACAGATACCAAAAAAGCAATTCGATTATGCAAATCTTATCTTGAAAACCAGAAGAAATCCATGGCATCAAAATTAATCACCGTCTCACTTTGAGTCTTCCTGTAATTGGTTATAGAGAAATTTTTAAGGCATTGCGAAAAAAAGGATTCCATTCCACGCGCCAAACAGGCAGTCATATTATAGTAGAGAACGGGAATGGATTATGGACATC
>JABMOR010000029.1 GCA_013203245.1 Candidatus Nitrosopumilus sp. | reverse complement strand
GTCTACCAAAACTAGATGACGTATGTGGTGAGATAATGGGTATCGGTAAAAAAACCGGTGTTAAAGTTAAAGGTCCAACTCCACTTCCTGTAAAAAGATTACACGTTGCAACTAGAAAATCACCATGTGGTAGTGGTACTGAAACTTATGAAAAATGGGAAATGAAAATGCATAGAAGAATAATCAATATCAACGCTGATGATAAAGCAATCAGACAACTAATGAGACTAAAAATTCCTGACGATGTCTACATTGAATTGTCTCTGACATAATCTGGTATCCTTAAATTATAGAAATTCTGATGATAAACATGGTTCAAGAAGAAATTGAAGAAGTAGAAGAAACACCTGTTGAAACTTTCGAGGTACATTATTCTTGCTTAAGATGTGGTACTAGTGTTTTAAATTCTGAATTATCTAGATTGCCTGAAATTAAATGCATTTGTGGATTCAGAGTATTTACTAAAGATAGACCTCCAGTAGTTAAAACAGTAAAAGCAATTTAATTATCTGTCTTTTTTATAACTGTGCTCTCTTTGCAAATGAGTTCTCATATCTTCCATGTTTGAAAAATATTTGTTACATTCTTTACAATCATACTGCAAGTCTTTTCCGTGAACAATTTGCTTATGATTCATAACCTCTTCTACTTTTGAAAATTTTTTATCGCAAATTTCACATTTGATTTTTTTTAAAAATTCCACTCTTATCCAAACTCTGCTTTCTTTTCATCCCAACAATTCCTACAAAGCTGACCTTCTATTTTCCAATTACCCTTTGGATTGTATCTGAATAATGACATTTTTCCTCCACACAATGAGCAAAAGTTCTTTTTCTTACCGTGGTCTTCTTCTTTAGCATCAAAGCATTTTTTGCACAGCAAACCTTCCATGTCCCACTGCCATCGTGGTTCCCACAAATCCGTAATTTTCTGCGTTCCTCCACATACTACACATGGTTGTCTGACTTTGCCTTCATAGTATTCTTTTGATTTATCAAAATGGCAATCTCCGCATAGGGGTCCTTTGATATCCCACTCTCTTTTTGGTTTGTGTTTGTGAGTTAGTTCTTTATTACAAACACTGCAAAATGTTGGTTTTTTACTGAATAATCCCATTTTCTTTGATCATCATGATATGATATATTCTATAAATGTAAACAAAATAAAAATAACAAAAAATGTCTATTCGCTTAAGATTTTTTCAAGAGCCTGACTTGCATTAAGCATACCGTTTCTCTTGGCAAATTCTTCGATCATTTTGTATTGTTTTTCAGTAAAACATACTGGCATTGAACGGTTTTCCATAAATATAGTCGATATTTTTACCTAATATCTTTTTCTCTTGGAAAGATATTTCAAACCATTTCTTTAATATTTGACATGGTAAAGAAACGACAAATTTTGGTAATTGGACATAACACTAATGGTTGTACTCCAGAACATGAAAAAGTAGCATATGATGTTGGAGTTGAAATTGCAAAATCTGACTCTGTTCTAATTACAGGTGGCTTGGGTGGTGTAATGGCTGCAGCTTCTCACGGTGCAAAGGATGCAAATGGATTGACTGTGGGGATTATTCCTCAGGCAGATGCTTCTGAGGCCAATGAGTACTGTGATGTTGTAATTCCTACTGGAATGGGATTAACTCGTGATTTTCTTAATGCATTAAGTGCTGATGGTGTAATTATAGTGGGTGGTGCCTCTGGAACTTTGTCTGAGGTTTGTGCAGCATATATGAACAAAAAACCAATGGTGGCAATTAGAAACCTTAATGGCCCTGTATCACAATATATCGATGGATATTTAGATCACAGAAAAAATGTGAAAATTATTGGTGTAGATAACGCACAAGAAGCTGTAAAGAAAATTTTAGAATTAATTACTGCATAGAGATTAACAGTGGGTCTGGTCTGTAAAATTCACCGTGTTCATCTGCAAGTTTGTTTAGTTCATCTACAATTTTTTTAATTCCAATCTCTTTTGCAGTTTCAAACAATGGTTTTTTGAGACCCAATCCTAATTGGGCAGCTTTTTCAATTTCTTCAATATCACTTGCGCCATTTGAGACAAGCCATGCGGCATTGTTTAAAATATTTGCAACAATTTGAATGGGATTACATTTTTCTGCCAGTTCTTCTGAAAGTGCAACACGCTCATATTTATCATCAGAATATTTGTAATAACCTTCACCTGATTTTTGTCCAAGTTTTTTATCATCAAACATTTTTTCAACAAGTGGATGTGGATTGATTACTTTTTTGTCACGTAAATGCATTTCAACAGTTGCTTTGTGAATAACATCCATCCCAGTAAAATCTGCTAACTCAAATATTCCCATTGGAAATCCAAGTTTGAATTTAACTGCTGAATCAATCTCCTCAAGTGTGGCCCCTGTTCTATCTTTGACAAAACATGCTTCGTGAACCATGGGAATGAATAATCGATTGATTATGAATCCTGGAACATCTTTTCTACATAACACAGCTACTTTGTTCACTGATTTTACGTACTCTTGAGTTAAATCGGTAATCTCTTGGGCTGTTTTTTCACCTGGAATAATTTCCACTAATTTCATTAGTTGTGGTGGATTGAAAAAATGAATTCCTATAAATTTTTCAGGACGTGATGTTGTATTTGCAATTTCTGTAATTGGCAATGTACTAGTATTTGATGCAAAGATTACTTCTGGTCCTGCAACTTTATCTAATTCTGCATAAACAGATTTTTTTAACTCCATTATCTCGGGAACTACTTCAATAACTAATTCTGCATTTTTTACTGCATCTGCTAAATCAACAATTGGTGTAATTCTTGAAAATATTACATCACCTTCTTCTTTACTAATTTTTTCTTTTGAAACTAGCTTATCTAAACTCCATTTTATTTTCCCCATGGCTTTATCCAAAAATTCTTGTTTGATATCTCGTAATACCACATTATACCCTGCAGTTGCTGAAACTTGAGCAATTCCATGTCCCATGACACCAGAACCTAAAACTGTGATATTTTTTACTGTCACAATTTAACAAAAACCTAGTATCCTTTATAATGTATTTCACATCCTTTATAATTTCAATAAATATTGAATCATAATTTATCCCCAAGAAAGGTTCAGACCTTTACGGATTCAGAATTTTGATGTAATAGTATGATTTCTACTCCATCTATATTACAAAGACTGCTCTTTTTAGTATGAATCAATACAGTATGGCAGCATTACTTTCTATTTCATTATTGGTAATGACAATTCCTAGTATCTATGCTCAAAGTACTGATGATTTACCTGAACCTGGAATAACTCCTGATTCATTTGCATATGGATTCAAAAAAGCATTTGAAGGATTAGACTTGGCATTTACATTCAATCAAAACGATAAAGTTGCAAAACATCTAAAATTTGCAGAACTTCGACTAAGTGAAACAAAAGCAATGGTTCAAAAAGGAATGCCTGAACTAGTTGACGAATTAACACAAGACTATGAAAAACAAGTATCCAATGCAAAACAAATTGCCAACTCTGCATCCGAAGCTGCAGACAAAGCATCATTAACTGAAACTATAGTATCAGCATCATCAAAACATATTCAAGTTTTAACTAATCTCAAAGATACACTTCCTGAACAAGCACAATTAAGAATTCAAGTAATAATTGATAATTCTAAAAATGCCATTGGTATTGCAATGAAAGAACTCTCAAACCATGCTGATGCAATGGCAAAGTCAGAAGAAATGAAAAAAACAGCTGAAGATCACAAACCCTGATCTAATTGATGATTGGTTTATGCGCAAAGGTTAAATTGAAATTTTTCTAGTAAAGTCTATTGAATAATCACATTACAGTTGCACTTTTTAGCATTCTAATCTTAACAATTGGCACTTCTGGAATAATGTCCAGTTTTGCAACCACTTCACCCATTCCTGACAGATACATTGTAATTCTTAACGACGATGCAGATCCTTGGTCTGTGGCAAATGACATGGCACAGCAACGTGGACTAGCAATTTCTCATGTTTATGGAGATGCAGTTAATGGATTCAGTGCAGTTGTTCCAAGAGGACAACTTGATAAAATTGCATCCGATTCTAGAGTAAATTACATTGAACAAGACTCTGTTGTATCTATTTTCAAAAAACCATCTGGTACTCCTGGAAACGGTGGCAATGATGGTGGAAGCACAACACAACCTCCACAAATTATTCCAACTGGAATTGCAAGAATTAATGGACCTGTAATTGGTTCAGTAAATGTCAATGTTGCAGTAATTGATACTGGAATAGATGCATCTCATCCAGATCTTAATGTTATTGATGGAGTAAATTTTGCTAAAGGTAAAAGCTGGTCTGATGGTAATGGTCATGGAACACATGTTTCAGGAACTATTGCTGCAAAAAATAATGATATTGGAGTAGTTGGTGTTGCACCTGGTGCAAATTTGTATGCAGTCAAAGTTTTAGATAATCGTGGTTCTGGATTTATGTCCGATGTTATTGCAGGAGTCAACTGGGTTGCATCTAATGCTGGTACAATTGATGTTGCAAACATGAGCCTTGGTGGTTCTACATCCAGTACACTAAACGCCGCAGTTGAAAATGCAGTTAGTAAGGGAGTAGTATTTGTTGTTGCAGCAGGAAACGATCGTGCTGATGCATGCTCACAGTCTCCTGCAAGTGCACCTAACGCAATTACAGTTTCAGCATTAGATGACAGAGATGGTATTTCAAACAATGATCCATTTGCATCCTTTAGTAACTATGGCAGTTGTGTTGATATGATAGCACCAGGTGTTTACATTTTATCTACATGGAAAGGTGGGGGATACAACACAATTAGTGGAACAAGCATGGCAAGTCCACATGTTGCAGGAGCTGCAGCATTATACTTGGCAAGCAATCCTGGCTCTAGTCCAGCCGATGTAATATCTACACTTCAAGAAGCAGGAAACCTTGATTGGAATGTTTCAACTGATCCGGATACCCTTAATGAAAAACTAGTTCAAATTTCATAATTGCGTTCCTTTTGAATCTAAAATTAGTGTAAAGAGACATTAAATAATTTTTAAGAATTCTCACCAAATTCTACATTGTTGTATCATTTGAACACACTTTCCTTTTAGAGTCATAGATATGACTCTAGTTGTGGTCTACAAAAGTAATGATGATGTAGATATTGAATTAGAATGTGAGGAAAAAATTATTTCAGAAAAACATAGATTTGGAAGGGTTCGTTCAATGACAATGTCACAATTAAGGGAAGAATATGGAAATAAAATTGCAAATCGCTCGTTGGCAAGAATTAATAAAAGAATTTCTATTGGTTCAAAAATGACAAAGATTCATTCTGATAAATTTTTAATGTAAAAATCCTCTTTGTTCATTTATCTTCCATTTCATTCATTATGATTCATTTACAATAATTTTTTTTGTTCAAAAATACAACGGTGATTTTATGAGCAATTCAACATTTGTATGATTAATGACAAAAAGATTAGCAATAACTGCAATCACAATGTTTGCAATTATGATGGGAATTTCCACAATTGCTCCTGCTACGGCTGATAGAGATACAGCACCAGGACACAACAAAATTGACATTTGTCATTTTGATGATGAGGAAATGCAATATGTTCTAATCAGCATTCCAGAAAAAGCAGTAAGAGCTCATGAGAAAAATCATGACATGGATATCATTCCAGTACCCGAAGATGGTTGTCCAGTCATTGAACCAGAGCCAGTAGATACTGATGCAGATGGATTAACTGATGACGAAGAAATCGTTTTAGGAACTGATCCATTACTAGCAGATACAGATTCAGACGGCTTATCTGATGGAGACGAAGTTAACACTTACTCAACTAATCCATTGAATCCAGACACTGATGCTGGAGGAATATCTGATGGTCAAGAAGTAAATGTTGATGGAACAGATCCGTTAGATGCTTTAGACGATTTGGTGATTATTACACCATAATCTCTTTTTTTATTTTACAAAACTTATGTTATGCCAATATGCGTCCCTTTTCATCCCCGAAATGGTGGTTGAATCCCCGTGGACCCATCCCCAAGATTGGTTCAAGCCTTTACGGACTCAGTTTTGAATCTTTTTTTATTTCCATAAACGATTCAGTAACTGTCAAATAATCTAGAAAAATGATTGATGTGACTCAAAATGTTCTTTAAAGGCGTAATAATTGTCGCAGCAATCGCATTAGTTGTTATATTGTGGGCAGTTTTTGCTCAAGATATTTCAGATTCAGAAGGATTGCAAAATACTATTGATGAATGTACTGGGGAGATTAATAGTGTGGGACCATCTGATCGTGATTTAGAAAGTTGTTTGAATGATGCATATAATCAATATGGCAGTGAAGAACAAAAACAAGATTGGTTTGATGATGAACATTGAGACAAGATACAATTGATAATTCTCTACAATTGTAAATACCTGTAATTATATTCTCATGTTAAATTATAATTGTGAATAGGAAAAGAAATGTATTACGCCCTACTAATTTTTGAGGTGTTATGAATAAAAAAGATGGTTTAGTTTTAGCTGTAATTTTAATAGGAACTGGAGTGCCCGTAGCATTGATGATTTTGGTAGCAAATGGAATCATTAAAACCCCCTTTTCCTAGGAGTTGAACCAAAAAAATCATGTAAAAAAATAGGACAATATTATCTGACTAATTTTTGGGCTTTGAACAATAATTTTTAAAGTATTTGCAGATGTTATGGGATACAATATTGTAACAAAACACATCGGGTCTTAGTATAATCAAGTATTTGGTAGAATACTTTATGAATCTCAATTTAGATGGTAATCTACATGGTTATTTTATACGCAATCATTGGAGCTGTGACCACTATTGGCGCCATATTATTACGGTATTATCTTGCAGAACGTAAAAAAGCACCCAGAAATGATAAATTTTGTTATAATTGCAATCTAAATTTTCCCAACAATTACAATGTATGTCCAAAATGTAGGATAAAATTTGGTAGTTGAGAAAATGAACACTATATTTTTGATAATTGTTGTATGTGGATTATTTATTCCAACAGCATTTGCTCAAGAGTATCCTGAACTTGGAGTAAAAGTAGAGACGGTAGCTGAAAATCTTACCATACCTTGGAGTATTGACTGGACTCCTGATGGAATGATTCTATTCACTGAAAGAAACGGAAATCTAAGGGCAATTCAAAATGGACAATTATTACAAGAGCCACTATTATCACTGGGAGTTGGAGGTGTAGAAGGCGGGTTGTTAGGTGTTGCAGTTGATCCAAATTATTCTGAGAATAATTACATCTATCTGTATTACACTTACAATGAATTTCTATCCACATCAAACAAACTAGTTCGCTATCAAATAGTAGATGGTATAGTGAATGAAGATAAAGTATTGATTGAAAGAATTCCAGGTGGACCATTTCATGATGGGGGACGAATTCAATTTGGACCTGATGGAAAACTCTATGTAACAACTGGTGAGGCTGGAAATCCAGAGTTATCACAGGATCTAAATTCATTGGGAGGAAAAATTTTACGAATTAATTCAGATGGAACAATACCTGATGATAATCCTTGGAAAAATTCCCTAATCTATTCTATAGGACACAGAAATCCTCAAGGAATTGATTGGGATGATTCAGGGAATTTAGTTGCAACAGAGCATGGACCATCAGGATGGAGAGGAATTGCACATGATGAAGTCAATGTAATAATTTCTGGTGGGAATTATGGATGGCCTGATGTGATAGGTGATGAAACAATGGATGGTTTAAAGAATCCAATTTTGCATACTGGAGAAGATACATGGGCACCATCAGGTGCAGAATTTTACTATGGAGATAAAATTCCACAATGGTTTGGAAAATATTTTGTTGCGACACTTCGTGGTAATCATTTACACATGATTGATTTTGATTTACAGAATAATTCTATAATTTCACATGAAAAAATATTCCAAGATGAATTTGGAAGATTAAGGGATATTCAAACAGGACCTGACGGATTTTTGTATATTCTAACAAGTAATCAAGATGGACGAGGTGCACCAAAGATAAATGATGATCGAATTCTTAGAGTTCTTCCATTATATGACCCAATTGTAAACAATACAAATTCCGAAATCATTCCAAATAATGTTCAAAGTAATGATGATTCTTGTCCTGTAATTCATTTTTTAAATTATGATTGGAAAGATTGTGGATCAATTTGGACTTGGAGTGTATTGGAAATTCCACTTTTAGTAATAATTACTGCACCCATTGGAATTATTTTGGCATTTGTAATTTGGAGAAATAGAAAATAAAAACTAGATCTTACGCCTATCTGCGTCCATCTCTATCCACAAAATAGTAGGTGAATCCCCGTGGGTCATTTTATGCCTAATTTCATAATAAAATACTGATTAGAGCTTGTCACTGAATCTAGATTTGAATTTGTCAACTCTATTTTGAGTGTCATATTAATCAGGATATGAACTTCTATTGGATCTTTCTCTCATTTCTTCTTCATGCTCTTTTCTTGAATGATGTAATCTGTCTTTTTCATGAATGAATTCTTTACCACATTTTTGACATTTCACAATTGTTTTGTGATGTTCATGTCTCACATGTACAACCAAATCTTCATGATTTGAAAATTTTGCTTCACATTGAATACAATTATTTTTTTTACTAAATGGATTTTTCAAATTTTCTACAATGATTTAACGTTATAATCGCTCAAATAATTTCAAGAGTTTAATGTCTAAGATGAAAATCAATTTCACTCTTAATATTAGACAGTTTGGCAGTCTTTTTGTGGATCTTAATAAAATTCTCGTACCCGTTGATGGTTCAAAAAACTCTTTCAAAGCCTTAGATAGAGCAATAACTCTTGCAGGGTTCACTCATGGGCATATCACATGTATCCATGTTATTCCTCATGTTTCAGAAGGTGGTCCAAGGACTAAAGCATTTGATAAAATACTGAAAGAAGACGGAGAGGCCGTCTTGAAAAAAGCATCCAAACGTGCAGGTAACAAAAACGTCAAATTCGCTACAAAGCTTTTGAGAGGCTCACCTAGCTATGTCACTTTACATGCTGCAAAATCTGGCAAGTTTGATCATATTGTGATGAGCAGTACTGGATCTGGTTCTGCATCAAAAGATATGATTGGAAGTGTCTCAAACTATGTCCTTCAAAAATCTAAAATTCCAGTATATTTAGTTAAATAATTTTGTGATTAGATTGTCTGATTTAGATTCCATTATAAAAAAACCAATTACTATTGAAAAGAATTCATCTTTGTCTCATGTAATTTCTGATCTTTTAAAAAATAATATTAGCAGATTAATTGTGACTGATGATACTTCTCCTGTGGGAATTATTACTGAAAAAGACATTGGTTTATTTTTATTAAATGATGATACTGAAAAAAATCTTGATGAGATACCTGTATCTCAAATTATGAACAGAGTCACTTCTGTGAATGCCTCAGTTGATATTGAAACTTGTGTTGAGATAATGCTTGAAAAAGGAATTGGCTCCTTAGGAGTTTCTTCAAATAGTGAAGGTCTTGTTGGAATAATAACAAAATCTGACATTACACAACACTATGCTCAAAAATACACTGGAAATCATAAGATTGGCGACGTCATGACAATTTCTTATGTTTCTATGAATTCTGATGATTCTCTTAGAAAGGTGGTCTCAAAAATGATTGATGAAAAAATTTCTAGAATTTTCTTAAAAAATAAAAATAATGAACCTGAAGGAATTCTTACATTTCGTGATTTGTTTCATGTTGCATTAGAACAAGGCAACGATGATTCAGTTCTGGATAACTCTGATCAAATGATTTCCATAGTTTTTACAAGAAAAGGATTCCTTTCTGATTCTGGTTTTGGAAATACAATTCAGGCAAAAGATGTAATGACTAAAACTTTTGAATCTGTAGATTTTGAAGAAGATCTTTCTATTGCATGCGATATTATGGTTCAGAATAAAATTAATGGTTTAGGTGTTAGAATTAATGGAAAATTAGGGGGTGTGATTAGTAAAACTGATGTTTTGAAAGCAATTTACATGGATAATAGTTCAAAATAGTTTAGTCAGTATGAACGAAAAAAAATCTAATTTTATTGATTATAATGATAAATGTCAAAAAATATTAGAAGATCCTGAAATACTTTTTGCAGGATTATTAGATGGCCTAGGAACTCTTTTGGCTGGGGGAAATAAACAAGGAACTTGTTCTACATTATCAAATGAAGAACATCAATCCATTTGCACTGAATTAGCATCACGAGTCACAAAGAGAAAAAAGTTCAATTCTCCATTAGGCCATGTAAAATACTCTGCATCCCGAAGAGAACGTGTTGTGATCATGAGT
The DNA here is from genome assembly GCA_013203245.1 of Candidatus Nitrosopumilus sp. GTDB lineage: Archaea > Thermoproteota > Nitrososphaeria > Nitrososphaerales > Nitrosopumilaceae > Nitrosopumilus. The sequence goes on along the minus strand of JABMOR010000029.1, from coordinate 1,753 downwards.
TTTCCAATTAATGATAAAGTAGTAATGATAATTGCCGAGCCTCACATCAACATAGATAGATTTGCCTTTAGAATTATCTCCAAACTTGATCGTCAATGGGGAGATAATGAAGAAAAGTAAAACTTGATGAAAATTAATTTCATAATTTCATTTTACGCCTATCTGCGTCCATCTCTATCCACAAAATAGTAGGTGAATCCTCGTGGAGTTGAACCTGACCCAAAAATCTTGAAGATTATAAAGGATGTTTAGCATCATTTTTAATGTATTTCAAAACTTTCTCATTTAATGGGCTTGTTCAACCGTAAGAAAGATGATGAGACTAAAACAAAATGTGATGTTTGTGGGACTGAGTTACATGATACTGAGCGTTTGAAAAAACATATGAAAAAAGCACATGGAAACATACCTGCTAAAAAATTGGATCCTAATAGTGGCGATGGTGGAACTTGGTAAATGGAACTAAGCTCCAGCCAAAAAACTAGTCTTGTGTTTGTTTGTGTTTTTCTTACTGCTGGAATTGTATTATCTACTCTCGTCTTTCCGTTTTGGAATTTAATTCGTGAAGATATTTTTGAAGAAGTCACTATCTTGACAAATGATGATAGTATTTGCTATGCGGAGACAGTTGACATGATTCCCAAAACCATTGAGAATTGCATATTGAAATCTGGTGATGTTGTAACTATCAAATTTGGAGAAGGCCTTGCATGGGCAACTATAGTTGGACCGTAATAGATGATTTAATATTTTAAAACATTTGTAAAATATCATGGATTGTATTTTTTGTAAAATTATTTCTGGTGAAATAAAATCAAAATTCCTTAAAGAAACTATGCATTCTGTTTCTTTCTTAGATGCATTTCCTCTTGCAACAGGGCATGTATTGGTTATTCCAAAAAATCACCATCAAAAAATTCAAGATATGAGTATTGAAGAAAACGCTGACTTATTTTCACTAGTCCATGAAATGGTTTCAAATGTTGATAAAATTACTGGTTCTACTCTGATTGCAATACATAATGGAAAAGATGCAGGTCAGGAAATTCCTCATGTTCATGTACATCTAGTTCCTAGAAGTAAGGGTGATTCTGCAGGTCCAATTCATAGCATGTTTAGTTCTACAGTAAATCTATCTGAATCTAAAATGGATGAACTGTTCAATAAATTAAAAATCTAATGTGGGTACAACTTTTCTTTAGTGTCTCTGTTTTCTACACTGATTGCTTTAGTTGGACATGTTTCTGCTGCATTCATTATCTTGTTTACTCCTGCACCTTTTTGATTTATCACTGCTGATTTGGGATTTGATCTAGTTTCTTTGTTAATTGAAAATACATCTGGTGCAATAATTTCACAACTACAGCAGCCAATGCACAAACTTTCGTCTACATTTACAAAAAGATCTGGCTGTTTTTTTGGCTCTTGTGCTTTTTCATACTCTCCATTTCTGCCATCAGATCGTATACGTGCATTATAATCCTCCCAAAATTTCCTTTCATACTCTTTCCAAAAATCTGGGTCTCCTTCTTCAAATTCACGAGTATATTTACTCCAATCCTGTTCTGGAATCCTGCCATCATCTGGTGCTCCCCATTGTGGTTTTCGCTTAAAATTATTTTTTGGTTTACTTTTAGTTACATCTTGATATGGTGAAGTATGTTCATTGTGATTTTTTTTTAGATGATTGTAAGCTTCAGTAATTTTCATAAATTCGATATCTTCATTTTTATCCTTATTTTTATCTGGATGT
>JABMOR010000028.1 GCA_013203245.1 Candidatus Nitrosopumilus sp. | reverse complement strand
TAAGAAAAATATAAGAAAAAAGATTATTCTGTGGAATCAGGCCACATCATTTTACGCATTTCTTTACCAACTTTTTCAATTTGGTGTTCGTCATATACTTTCATGTGTTTATCAAATGAATCTTTTCCGTTTTTCTGATATTCAGAAATCCACTCGCTGTTGAATGTACCATCTTGAATCATGGTGAGAACTTTTTTCATGTTCTCTTTGTTCGATTTATCCATAACCATTGGTCCACGTGTTAGTCCACCATATCTAGCAGTTTCACTTACACGTCGCCACATTCCATTAATCCCATATCTTTGAATCATATCTACAATGAGTTTGAGTTCATGTAAAACTTCAAAGTATGCAATTTCTGGTTGATATCCTGCTTCAACAAGAGTTTCAAATGCATTTGTAACCATAGAAGCTGCTCCGCCACAAAGGTCAGCTTGTTCACCAAACCAATCAGTTTCCACTTCTTCTTTGAAAGCAGTTTTGATTAATCCAGCTCTTGCACTACCAATTGCTTTTGCAATTCCCAATGTTCTATCCCAAGCTTTTCCTGTAAAATCTTGTTCAACTGCAACAATTGCAGGAGTTCCAAAATTATCAAGATATGTTTCTCGGACTTTAGAACCAGGTCCCTTTGGTGCAACCATGATTAAATCAACGTTGCTTGGTGCTTCAATCCATTTCCAATAGATTGCAGCTGCATGAGAAAATGACAATGCTTTTCCTTCTGAAAGATTTGGTCCGATTTCATCTTTGTATACTTGACCTTGAATCATGTCAGGAATCAATATGTGAACAATGTCTGCTTGTTTAGTTGCATCTGCAACAAACATTACTTTGTGACCATCAGCTTCTGCCTTTTTCCAGCTTTTACCGCCTTCTTTAAGACCAATTATCACATTAAGACCAGAGTCTTTCATGTTGTTTGCTTGTGCATCACCTTGGATTCCATAACCAATTACAGCAATTGTTTGATCTTTAATTAGATCAAGATTGATATCAGTATCTTTCCATGTTTTTGCCATAATTCTGACAAGAATATTGCAAATATTAACTAAATCAAATCAGAGTGCATCATCATATAATAATTCTAGATATTTATGCTTTGATCCTAGTAGCCATAACCGAGATTTTTGAGTCATTTTTGAGTTTGAAATGATATTCACAATAATACTTATTTTGTGTACTTTTTTTAATTTCAGCTATAGAAATTCAAGTAAACTAATTGACACCCATGGTAGCAAAGAAAAAAGCAGCAGCTAAAACTAAAACTACAGCTAAAAAAGCTTCAAAAAAGAAATAGTGTTTTTTAATTGGAGGAATAACAATCCTCTTTTTTTATTTTAAAAATTCAGAATCTAAAAATTATCTTTGATGGATAATTCCTTCCTGAAGTTTATATCCAAAATATGAATAAACAGATTATGTTTCGTCTAAAAAAGAAAAAAGACATAGAAATGAAAGTAATCAGAATTCCAGCTTTTAGAATAGATTGAGAAACAACACTATTCAACAATGTTGAAGTTTAGAATAAATTGTTCATCATGTTTATATCTTAGAATTATAACTCACATTTGTTATGAGCTACTCACAAAAAGTTCAAGAGGATTACGATGGTTTCAACGATGAAGACATGGATTTGGAATCTGAATATGATTTTGAGGACTAAATATGAAATGCCAGTGCAACACAGATAAACTATGTCTGTTTCATTACATTTCAAACAATCCAGATTCCGTAAAACCGAAAAACTGAATGTGATAAATCCCATGACAAATAACGATTCAGACAATGTGGAAGATACGATTGAGCAGAGATTCGAGAATTTGTATCCTAATTATGACTATTCATTAGAATCATCACATAATGAAAAAGATACGAGAAAGCGAAAAAGAATGAAAAACATGTATTGATATTATTGATTAGTGTAAGAGTCAGGAACTAAAACATGTTAGAGTCTAGAAGAAATTATTCATCTTGTCTATATTTTAGAATTTTAACCCATATTTGCCGTTACAAGGTTTGTAGGTAAAACCTAGTTGGAGAAATTCATACGGAAAGAAAAACCTTCAATCAATAATGAATTAAATTTCAATTATTTTATCACAAGAGCGACATTTGACAATGACCTTTTCACCTGGAAGTCTAATGAATCGTTTTGATCCACATTCAGTACAAATAGGACAAGCACGTAATGGTTCTCCCATGTCCTATGACATCTTTGGATTTAATTAAATTGCGCTATCGGATTGCACCGCTACCAAGTATTCTAATAGTTGTAGATTCTGGTTTTAAAATGACAGCAATTTGTCCTTTCTTACACACGATTGGTTTTTCAAATAAAAGTTTTAGAGGCGATATAGATGTAAATTTTGCAGCTTTAATTTGCAATCCAATACTTACTAAACATCCTTGATTTTCTGCAATATTATTTTTGTAAAAAGGATTCTTTTGAAAATCAAGTTCAACTTCAGTTTTAACATCAACTGCGCCTTCTGTAGAAATTACATCCCCACGGCTAACTTCATCAGGCTTTGCACCCTTAACTGCCAGTCCTACTCTTGCAGGGCATATAGACTCACTTACAGGATCATCATGCATCTGAATTGATTTTATTAAAACATCGATCCCTGCAGGATATAATTTCAAATTATCATATTGTTTTACAGTGCCATTTGTCACTTTACCTAAAATTACTGTTCCAACACCCTTTACATCAAAACAATGATCAATTACCATCTCAGAAGGATCATCATTTGTAATAGGTTCCAATTTATCCATCTCTTCTTTAATTTTATCTTGATCAACTTTTACATAATTTTCAACAACTGTTCCTTTGATCATCATGTTTAATTTTGATTCATCAACATCAAAAGTATGAGATAAAATTCCTTTTTCTTTTTTTAGTGAATCAAGTGCGATGATTTGTTCACCTGTGAATTTATCTAATTTATCTACATGAAAAATTACATATTCTGCCAGATTGATTGCCTGAAACAAAGGTTGTATTTTATCTGGAAATCCACTAGGCGCAACCCAAGTTTTGATTATGTCGGATTCTTTTCGATCATATAGCGTAAGATCAGTTTCAGTACCTTTCTTCCCAAATTCAACTGCAATATCTTGCTTACCTAAAACTACAAAATTTACAGATCTAACCATAAATTTTGATTAAAAATGGATCTTATGAAGTTTTGAATTTTTTAAATCAAACATTAGTGTTTGTGATTTTTTATACAACTATCACAAAATTCTGAACCACACTGATCACATGCAATTAATTGCCCAGGTCTGTATCCGTTGAAACAATTATCACAGTTTATTCCATTCATGAATCATTTTGAGGGAAGTTATCTAAAAATCATTCTAGGGACTAACAAGGGTATTCTGAAAGATCTGCAAGCACATCATATTGTTCGTCTAAAATATGAAGATGGTACAAAATGGATTTATTATTAGAAGAGCCCATGTTTGTGTTCATAATAAAATATTAATTTGATTTTTTATATAAAAAACTAACGTACAAATCATACTAAACCAATACGTTCAAGATAACTAAGGATATGAATTCAAAACTTGAGCATAGCTTGCAAAACGATGATTTTTTGGCTTGACTAATTTTTGACTGTATTTTCTTACAGGCTTACCAGTTGCACCGTTTAGACCAAGTGGGCCGTTTACATATTTTTCCTTGTTTGCCCATAGAAGAACTTCATCTTTAGGAGCATAGTGATTTACTATTTTTGAATTAATGATAGATTGGAGAATGTTTCCATATTTTTTGGAAGATGGGACATCCTCAGTTATTGATGCGCCAAAAAAATAGACTCCTTCTACAATTCCGATATTTTTTTTCTTTTTTGCAAGATATTCCAAAGTGCTCAAAATTACCTGGGAACCTAAAGAATGACCCATTAATCTTATCTTTGTTTTGGGACTAGTCACCTTGAAATCTTCAATAAACTTTCCAAGGTTTTTTCCGTTTTTTATTGCAATTTTTTGACCTACAGCAAGAGCATGTTTTGCATGTTTAATTAAATGCGCACCAGTAGTGTTTGAATCATAACTATATCCAATCACAGGATGAGCGTATCCCAATTTTCGTAATTGTTTTTGGGCTAAAACTACTTTGGCAATAGCTCCCGCATTATCATTTCTTAATCCATGTATCATAATTGTAATTTCTTGTGAATTTATTAATTTTTTAAAATCATTTTTTGGATATGTGTAATATGAATTATTTTTCAATGTCACCCCGTTAGAAAGATCATAGTAACCTCTTGTAGAAATTCTCGGAATTAATTTCATAATTACTCAGATGGACCCAATTGGCTTTTGTGTTTTTCAATATCAGATTCCTCTACTTTTACAAATATCGGAGATGCATCACCCAACACATGATTAGATGTAATTCCCAATATCGACATGTCACCCCAAGAAGATATACTTATTTCGCCATCCAACCCCAACTGCTCCCAAATTTTTTGTGAAGATTCAGGTAGAAATGAGAAAAGGGCTATAGATATTGCTCTTGCAGCATTTACTGAAAGGTATACACAGTTTGCAGTTCCAGGACCTTTTTTCCAAGGCTCTTTGTGTTGAAAATATTGATTAAAAAAAGATGAGAACTCCATGATTTTTTTCAAGGCCCTATCAAGATGATTTTGTTCCATAAGTGAACCTACATCAGCAGATAGATTTTTTATTTTTTCTTCTGCTTCAGAATCTTTTTCATCAAAAGAATCAGGTTCTGGGACTATTCCATCAAATGCTTTTTTGGTAAATCCTAGTGCCCTATTAACAAAATTCCCAAGATTCCCAATTAATTCAGAATTAATTCTAGTTGTAAAATCATCCCAATCAAAATTCAAGTCATCTTGAGAATATGGATTGATGGAAATAAGATAGAATCGAAGATAGTCAGACGGATAATATTCTAAAAATTGTTTCAAACCAATATACCAATTCCTACTTTTTGAAATTTTCTTTGATTGTAAAGTTAAATGTCCTCGAGTTGGAATGTAATCAGGAAGCTTGTATTCTGAATTAATTCCCAATCTCATTGCAGGTAAGAAAAGATAATGATGGTATACGATATCTTTTCCAATGAAATGGTAAATGTCAGCAGAATTCCAAAATTCTTTTCCATCAATTCCCTTATCATTAAGAAATTTCATCGCAGTAGAAATGTATGCTAAATGATTATCAAACCAACCATAGAAAACTTTGCCTTCTGCACCGTCAAGTGGTACAGGTACCCCCCAAGGAATATCCCTTGTAATATCCCAATCAATTAATCCCGATTTAATCCAATTTTGTACATATTTTTTAACGTCTTTTTGTAAATGGTCATTTTCTTCTAACCATTTTGCTAAGGAATCAGCAAAATTTTTGAGTTTGAAAAAATAATGTTTTGTTTTTTCTTTAGTTGGAGGTTGCCCACAAAGGGAACATTTTGGATCAGTGATTTCATCAGGTACACGACCACAACTTTCACAAAGATCAGAATATTGATCCTCTGCTTTACAATAAGGGCAGATGCCTTTCACATATCGGTCAGGCAGAAATTTTTTATCATTATTACAATAGAATTGGATAATTTCTTTTTCGTAAATATGCCCTAAATTATTTAATTTTTTGAAAACATCTTGAACAAAGGCAATATTTTCAGGAGAGCTAGTTTTGTAAAAATAGTCAAATTTAATATTAAATGCTGTAAAATCGTCATAATCTCGCTTATTCCAGTGAGCCACATATTCAGCAGGAGTTTTTCCTTCTTTTTCAGATTGAATCAGAATAGGAGTTCCAAAATCATCAGATGCACAAACATAGTATGACTCAACTCCATTCATTTTTAAAAATCTGTTAGTTACATCTGCTGGAAGATATGTAGATGCAACATGCCCTAAATGAATTTCGCCATTTGCATAGGGTAACGCACTTGTAATGATAGCTCTTTTGTTCATTTGATATTAGTCAGTGACTGGGGTGAGGTTAAGAATTTAGCTAAATTAATTTAAAAATTACCAGCTATTTGCGTATTTTACTTGCTCAAGAGTAAGCTTGTCAATTTTAACATCCATTGCATTTAATGCATCAAATGCAATTTGAATATCAATTTCTTTAGGAACATCAATAATTTTATTTTCCATTGTTTTATGGTTTTTAAGAATATACATTACAGACAAAAGTTGATTTGAAAAGGATTGAGCCATAACCTCTGGCGGATGTCCTTCTGCAGAAACTAAATTAGCAAGACGGCCTTCTCCAATCAAGTAAACTTTTTTGCCATTTTGTAAAACACATTCATCAAGTGTAGGTCTAACTTCTCTAACAGATTTTGATTTCTTTAGTAAAAACTCAGCATCAATCTCAAGATCAAAGTGACCAACATTACCCATAATGGCTCCATCTTTCATTTTTAAAATATGCTCTTTTCTAATTACACTAGTCATTCCAGTACAGGTAACAAACATGTCACCAAGTTTTGCTGCTTGTGCCATTGGCATTACCTCATATCCATCCATGTGAGCTTCAAGGGCTTTTACGGGATCAACCTCAGTTACAATTACTTTGGAACCCATTCCATTGAATCTTGATGCTACACCACGTCCAACCCAGCCATAGCCGACAACTACAACACGTTTTGATGCGATAAGCAAATTCATTGCACGCAAATAACCATCAATAGTACTTTGTCCAGTACCATATCGATTATCAAACATGTGTTTAGTATATGCCTCGTTAACTAAAATTACAGGGTATCTCAATTTGCCTTGATTTTCTACAGCTCTAATTCTAGTTACACCTGCAGTAGTTTCTTCAGTTGCACCAAGGACTACCATATCTTTGAATCGCTTGTCAAAGTGTGCTTTGATATTCATATCTGCACCATCATCAGTGAGAATAGTTGGTTTATGTTTGAGCACTTGATCAATGGACCAATCATAGTCTTTAACAGATTGACCATGCCATGCATAAACATTGATACCCTCAGATGCCAAAAATGCTGCAATATTGTCTTGAGTGGTTAAAGGATTACCACCACAAACTGCAACTGTTGCACCTAATTCTTTAGCACCAATAAGTAAAACAGATGTCTCTTTTGTAACATGTAGACAAAAACCAATAGTGATACCCTTGAGAGGTTTTGATTTTTTTAATCGGTTAATAGTATTATCTAAAATTTGCATGTGAGATCTTGCCCATTCATAGGATAGTTTACCCTCTTTGATCAATTTAGGACTAGTCTTTACTTTACTCAACAATTAGATCTAAGTAACACTATATAAAATTCTATCATGCGAATGTAAATAAATGACAAGGATATTACAAAAATATTGACTTGGAAGAAAATTGCAGATAAAGGAGCAGTATCAGAAGGAAAAGGTAAAGCTTTCAAAGTCGACGGTAAGCAAATAGCAGTTTTTAATCAAGATGGATATCATGCAATGGATGATCTTTGTGTTCATCAAGATGGATCAATTGCACCTGGAAAACTAGACGGAGATATTGTAGAATGTCCATTACATTTTTGGCATTACAACATCAAGACAGGTGAATTGACAGATTATCTCAAAGACGTAAAACTTGAAACATATCCAGTACAAGCCAGAGATGACGGCATCTACATCGACATTTAATCTCAAAAATACCTTGTAAATTTAAAAAAATACAACAAGGTATTGGTCACAAGTTGTGTAATCTCATAAAATGACAAAAACCATAAACTTCCAGAATTGGAATGTTCACACACTTCTTTTATGCTAAAAAAAGAAATAAAATTATGCAAAGCAAGATAATTCTTCCAGTACTATTAGGGATTCTAATTGTAGGTATCACACAGTTTGCTTTTGCAGAAGAGGCTAAAGTAACATATATCGGAATAGATGAAGAAAAATTCCAACAGCCATCATCAAAATACAACTATCAAGAAATTGTATTTTTTGGATATGTTGAGGGTTATAGTAGAGGAGAGCAAGTTACAATCAACATAATTTCTCCAGATAATTCTGAAGATGAAATCAACACATACGCATCAAAGAAAGGGGAAATATACACACTACTTCACATTACAAATGATTCTCAAATTGGAGTTCATCAAGTGATTTTAAAATATCACGACATAGAGATTGCGTCAACATCATTTGAGATATTAGAATAGTAAAATTAAATGCAAAGAGAAGGGACAAATTATCCCTTCCCTTGTGCTAGGTATGGGTTATGTTGGGCACAGATTTTTCTGTAATTTATCTATACAAAATTAGTATATTGAATAATGTGTGTTCATACAACATTACACAATGCCTTTATTATACAAAAGGTGATTTTTCACACGTAATTTTACAAGAGTCTTGAACCAACGTCCACGGTCTCTTTTATTTTTTGAAATTTATGCCTAAATTTAGGGCCTTGAACTAATTTGACAAGTCACCTCGAGGGCCTATGGAAATGAGTTTTTGTATAAAATAATTAATTTATCAAACGAGTCATTGTGTGTTCAAAATGAACTAATCTAGATTCAACATTAGGCATAAGGTTTATTCTCATACATTCTAAAATCTAATTGTTGAATCAAGACATCATTAATGAAATTACAAATCAAGATTATGCTTCAATCACTGAAACAATTGAAAAATTTCTATCAAATCAAGTAGAAAAAAGCCATGCCAATGGAGTGATATTGGGATTAAGTGGAGGTATCGATTCTGCAGTTTTAGCGTACATTTGTAAAAGAAAACTAAAAGACAAAACACTTGCATTAATAATGCCAGACACTGCCATTACACCCAATTCTGAAACTGAAGATGCAATGAAGATGATTGCATTAACAGGAATAGAGTACAAGTTAATCGATATCAAACCGATAATTAACGAATATGCAATGTATCTTGAACCAAATGAGAAATCAAGAGGTAATCTTCGTGCAAGAGTCAGAACAAATATCCTGTATTATTATGCAAATTCTAAAAATTATCTCGTACTAGGATCAAGTGACAAAAGTGAACACATGATTGGATACTTTACAAAATTTGGGGATGGGGCATCTGATATTACGCCAATCATCTCACTATACAAGCTTCAGGTAAGGGAAATTGCAAAATATCTAGGAGTTCCAGAAAATATAATCTCAAAGAAAAGCAGCCCCCATTTATGGAAAGAGCATGAGGCAGAAAAAGAATTAGGAGTGCCATATGAGGAAATCGACTCTATCCTTTATTGCCTATTTGAGAAAAAATTAACAATTGAGGAAACAGAAAAAATCACTCAAATAGATAGAGAAATTATAGAAAAAATTCATCGATTAAATACAAACAGTGAACATAAAAGATTGCCATCACAAAAACCAGACAGTGTACAATCATGAAGATACAAGACACATTATCCAATATAGAACAAGAATTAGACATTTCAAAAAATGTAAAAATTTACCTTTGTGGGGTAACTGTTTATGATGAATCTCACATAGGGCATGCCAGAACCATCATAGTTTTTGATGTTCTTAGAAAACATCTTGAAAACAAAGGCATAGGAATAGAATTAATTCAAAATTTTACAGATGTAGATGATAAAATCATCAATAGAGCCCAAACAGAAAATTCAACTGCAGAAGAAATTAGTACAAAATACATTGAAAATTATTTCAAAGATTTTGACGGATTGAATGTAAAGCGAGCAACAAACTATCCAAAAGCAACAGAGCACATAGACGACATTATCAAGTTTATAGAAAAACTAATTGAAAAAGGAATAGCATACACTTCAAAAAACGGCGTTTATTTTTCAGTGTCAAAATTTCCAAGTTATGGTAAGTTGTCAAAAAAGAAAATAGATGAACTTCAATCAGGTTCAAGAATTGCAGTTGATGAGCAAAAAAAAGATCCACTAGACTTTGCAGTATGGAAATTCTCAGACATAGAACCAACATGGGATAGTCCGTGGGGCAAAGGAAGACCAGGCTGGCACATCGAATGCTCTGCAATGAGTATAAAGTATCTCGGGGAAAATTTTGACATTCATGGTGGAGGAAGAGATCTGATTTTTCCTCATCATGAAAATGAAATTGCACAATCAGAATCATGTACAGGTAGTCAGTTTGCAAAAATTTGGATGCATGTGGGAATGGTGACAATTAAGGGAGAAAAAATGTCAAAATCCATTGGTAATGTAAAATCAATTAAACATGTTACAGAAAACTGGGGACCAAATATCATCAGATTATTCTGTTTATCAGGGCATTATTCAAAACCAATTGATTATTCTGAGGAAATGCTAAAAGAAAACCTCACAAAGTGGAGACAGGTGGAGACTTGTCATTATGAGTTAATTCATGCAAGTGATGAAAATAATGAAGAAATTAATGAATTAATCACCAAATTAGGCATGGAGTTTGATACTGCATTGGACAGTGACTTTAACACTCACTTAGCATTATCTGCATTTTTCCAACTAGTAAAAGAAACAAACAGATTAGCCGCTGAAGAAAAACTTGGAAAAGCGAACAGTGATTCAATAAAAATAGAACTAAAAAGAATGTTAGAAATTTTAGGATTAAAAATTCCAGAAATAACAGAAAGTGAAAAAGAAGAAATTAATGAATTAATCAAAAATAGAGAGACATATAGAAAAGAAAAACAGTTTGAAAAAGCAGATGGAATACGGGACAAATTAAATGAAATGAATGTAGAGTTAATCGATCATAAAGGAAAAACTATTTGGATGCGAAAAGAAAAAATCAAAGCAGAAAAATAAAATTAGTACATACTAATTAGTTTACACTAATCGGTTAATTATCGGACAATTCTCTAGCTTCGTTAAACGTGTTGGAGTTTAGAATCTAATTCCATTTGATTAGAGATTGTTTGCATTCTGACACATATGTATTCCAACCTTGTCTTTGTTCATAACCTGATCCAGTAATTCCCCATGCCTCAACATAATGACTTCCTGTGGATACTGTAATTGGCATGTTAGTAGCTCCTACAGTATATCCGTCTACTTCAACAACTCCTGCACTAAGTATTGAAATTGGTTTTGTAACGTATAGTGTTCCATATCCACCACAATTACTTCCACTTCCTCCGCCAGAGCCACCTGGTTGTGTATAACTCGGTGTTGTGACGACCCGAGCGGGAACATATTCATCAACACAATATCCTCTACCATCACTGACCTGTCCATATGGGCAACAATGTGAACTATCAACTTGGTAAGTTCCTGAAGGACAACTATCACCAAAATCTGAATACATAATGAACCCAATAACTCCTATCAAGACGAATAATCCAATTAAAACAGCAAAAAATTTTCCTATCTTACTTGCAATGCCCAATACATCTAATAGTTTTATGTTAACTTAAGCCTGTTGTAGATTCTCAAAAGAGTTTAGAATCTCTTTCTAATTACAATAATTCCAGCAATCGGAATGCCGACATACATCATTCCATTAAGAACAATCAAAGATACTCCAATACTTAAAACTGAACTTTCAGAATCGGCATACTCCATTAAAGACAAACTTGTAATCATTGGAGTGATTGTAACCTTTACCATCTCTTTGAATACGGGATTTTCACGCTCATAATCTGCAATTACAGGGGAGAATGAATAGTAGAAATCATTGAAATGTTTCATGAATTGTGTACCTGATTTTGTATTTAGTAGGGAATTGTCTCTAATCTCTCTAAGTAATTGGACTTGTGGGGATAGTTCTGAACCGTATGTTGCAGTTGCGATAAGACAACCACCATTGTCCATTTCTATTCTAACACATTGACCATTTTTAGGAGCAGTTCCAGGACCACATTCCAATTGAGGTGTTGGTGTAGGGGTTGGAATACTAGATGTAAGTTCGAAAGAGGACATGACATCACCTACAAGTTGGGTCGCAGGAACATCTCTCAAATAGTCAGCATACGAATCTAAATCAAAATAAAAATAAACAATAAAAGTGTCATCTCCAACTGGGAGTTCATATCTAGCTGCTGCCACATCATATGATTGATCAGGGTAATCTTCAGTATATGTAAAAAACAATGAATGCCATGTATTTCCAGAGGAATCGATGTTGCTTCCCGAAAGGTTGTCAGATACTTCAAAATTAGAACATCTGTAACCTTCAAAATTATACGAACTAGAAGTACAGAAGTCTTTCTCTAAATCCTCCAAGGCCGAAACATATTGAGATGGTGAAAGTCCACGGAAATCAAAATCACCATGTTGTATTGATACATCAATGGTTTGTAGATATTCATCATCAATGAAAAAACTAACTATATAGGAAGTATCACCATCTATCAATAGTTCATCATCAACATTCCAATTAGATGGGTAATCAATAGAGAACCCAAATTTGTCATTGTGATAGTTTCTAAAATTCAGATCAACTGGTATGTCATTACGATGTGGAAGTGCAGTATCAGTGGTTAGAAATGATGAAAAATCAGAAGATGATAACATATACCCTATTTGTTGGGAATAGAATTCTAAATTATCAGAATCAATCTCTACATCAATTGAAATGTATTCTGAATTACTTAGAGGGTACATACTCAATACTGCCATTTTTTCAAACACAGATCCATCCTCTCCTCGTTCAGTAAAGGTGTATGAAATAATATACAATTCATCTTCAATATCTGTTTGAACTATTTCAAAATTATTACATGTATACCCATCATAATCAATAGTTACATCATTACACCAAAACCTTAGATTAGTTTCAAGTTCTCGAAGTGCAGCATTTCCATAAAGTCCATCATAAGTATAATCATCAAAAAAATACTCAATTGAAACATATGTACTAAAATAATCAGGATCAGGAGTAAGAAAGACTATTTGTTCCCAACCTTCATCAACCATTTTAGTATCATCTATGAGCCACTCATTTGGGACATCCATTGAAAAATCCCATTTCTCATTATAGTAATTTGTGTATCCACCTACATCTTTAGGTCTTGAATCCAAAGGAATTGGTGTACCTCTTGGAGTTATGCCTGAAGATGTACTTTCACTAGATGCACTAGGAGAAGAAGTGACCAAAACAGTGCCAACCATCCAAGGGTGAACCATACAAAAGTAATCATAAGTTCCAGACTCAAAAAATTCTACTTCAAAACTTGCTCCAGACATAAACAGACTAGAATCAAATATTCCAGATGCACCACTACTAGGAGTTCCACTTGTCACAGTATGTGCTGCAGTATCATCATTTGTCCAAATTATAGAATCACCTACTGAAATTCTAGTTTGATAAGGAGAGTAACAAGAAAGGTTGTCCTCACATCCAGGAATAGCCGAACCTGACACAGTGCTGACAAAATTAGTTTCAGCAAATGCATATTGTGTGGAAATCATAATTGAAGATATAGCAAATAGAAAAACCATACAGTGTTTTAATTGCAATAATCAAGGTTTTCACAATATAATATAAAGAGTTCCGAGATTTTCAAAATTTAAAATAGTGGAAATTAACAAAAATGCAATGATGATATACAAAAATATTATTTTTGTTTTTTTATTTTCATTTATCCTAATATTCCCCGCCACTGTTTTTTCTCAAACCAATCAGAATGACATTCCAGACTGGGTTAGAAATACAGCATATTGGTGGAGTCAGGGAGATATTTCAGATTCAGAATACAAAAATGCAATGAAATTTCTTATCGAGAATGGAATTATTTCAATTTCAAGTCAAAATCAAAATATAGTCGATATGGGGGATTTTTACACTACATATGATGAGCCTAATGATCCATATTATGATGAAATAATGTTTTGGGCAATGGACAATGAAGAATTGATGGTAAATTTATCGGGAATTAATGCAATTAAACTTCCACATGATGTAGAAATTAAATTTATGCAATGCAATGAAGCAAATGCATTTTATTCATCTGAAGAAAGACAAATTCAATTATGTTATGAGTTCATTGACATGATGCGCAATATACAATCAGAATATTATGATTCTGAGGAGGAAATTCGTCATGCAGTTCAAGATAGCATATATGAAACCATTTTACATGAATTAGGTCACGGGTTAGTTGACATGTACAATATACCAATTACTGGAAAAGAAGAAGATGCAGTAGACCAACTCTCCACAATAATTTTGTTACAAGAAGGGCAACAAGGCATAGATGCCTTATACGCAGTAGCAAATTGGTATGATTACTTTGGACAGCAAATTACAGGGATAGAGCAATTACCGTTTCATGATGAGCATTCATTTGAGATGCAGAGATTTTATAGCATTTTATGTTTTGTTTATGGTTCTGATCCTGAAAGAAATTATGAACTGATAGACTTTGTGCCATTAGAAACAGAACAGGAAATTCAAAGATGGTCCTGGCTATGTGTTGAAGAACATGAAAAAATTTCAAACAGTTGGAATACATTTCTAGATCCATTATGGAATTAGTTAATTTTTGAATCTATTGTAAATTAATTTAGTTTTGAGAAAAATCATTTCTAAATAACATCCAAAACCATTCGATTAATTTTTTTAGTTCTTTATATCCCTCACGTGGGATTTCCCCTTTAACCAACTCATTTTTAATACAGACAATGGATTTTCATTTTTCTTTTTTGAATTTTCCATTGAGGGAATTTTTTCTGTTGAGGAATAAAGAATATTATTAGTCATAGTAACTACCATTGCCTCTAAAAATGATCAAAACTTGTTTGAAAGGTTTAGAGTTAAGCATATTGGAGTTTAGAATCTAATGGATTTCAATAGGATGTTTAAATGGAAGCAAAAATAAAATAAATTCATGGCAAGGTCTTTTACTGTTTTAGATAACAATGTGGATTTGAAATCACTTGCACAAGATATCAACGATTTTTTCATAGATGATGGATTCCCAGATGTAAAAGTAGATGAAAATGTCAACGGTCAATGGTTTGAAATTCAAGCAGATAAGAAAGGAATTGCAAGATCAATCATAGCTGCAAGAAAAGCAATTCATGTCATAATTAAAGGAACACCAGATAAATTCAATGTTACAATCACTACTGGAGAATGGGGCAAAAATATAGCAGCTGCTGCATTAAGCGGAATAGCAACAATGTATGTCGGAACAGTTCTAGGGGTAGTTAGTTTAGGATTAAATGCAAAATTCACTAAAAAGTTGGTGAAATTTATAGAAAAATCAATTGAAATGAATTCCAGAAAAAATGTAGATGACATTACAGGTTCACCAGATAAAACAGAACCAATAGACCATACAGACAAAGAAAGAAACACTATAGAGGAAAGTAACGAGGATCCAATAGAGATTCTAGAAAAAGCACTAGCAAAAGGTGAGATCACTCTTAAAGATTTTCAAGAAGGAAAAAAATTACTAGAAAAATAATTATATAAAATTATTAAAAATTATTTCAGAAGAAAGATTCTTTTTAAAATTATATTTAGCACCTTTGATAATTGATTGATGTCTTTATAACTAGGATATCAGATTATTAGCCAGTAGACCAATGAATGAAAAAAGAAAATCATTACTCTTTGTTTTAATTTCATCAATGTTTGTTTGTTTTTTCACTCCTGAAATTTTTGCACAAGTACCACCTATTGGTCCCTCTGGATGTGTAGACCCACGTGGATGTGATTTTCCAAGTTATGATACATCTGGAGGCAGTGAACTAATCTATGTTATTGGGGGTACAATGGCAGCAATTGCTATTGGAGGAACGATTAAAATTCTTAAAAGCAAAAAACCATCATCAGGTAACCCCATTCAACAAAATGATTCCATCCCTAAACAAAAAGAAGGACATCAATGGAAAAAACATGGAGAATCATCTTCAAAGTTTGATAGTACCCCAAAATTACTTAGAACTGAGGACATTAAAGACAAAGTGCCAGTTCACATGCCGTGGACCGGAATAGCCGAAAGTCCTCCAGATAAAGTCGAACAGATTGCAGATTTACTTAAAGAAAAATGGGACAATTTTGCAACCACTAGTACTGCACAATTTTTTGAGAATGTTGGGAATTGTATAATTGACAACGGAGGTGCACTTCATACAAAAGATGCATGGATAAAAAAATATGAAGAATGGGCAGCAAATGAAGCATTAGGCAAAACAAAGGTGGGAATGTTCACCACATATTCTGATGGTGTCGTTAAATTGAAAAGTGCAGCAGAATTTGGGCGAATGATGGAATGGTATTTGTTAAATGAATTTGCAAAGGACATAAGCAAAGTGCCACAAATAAAAATACTAACTTTCCTAGTTTCAAATTTTGGTCTTGAAATGTCTACTTCATACATTTGTTTATTTGTAAATTTGAAGAAATTATGATCAGGGTTTACAAAACAACTGCTATTGCGATAATTATTACAGGTTTCACGAATTTTCTGCAAGAATTATGAACTTAAGCACATCTAAAAAAAGTGATTCCACTCATTTTGGATTTTAGAATCTAATCTACTCTAATGATTCCCTTATTGACCAGATATTCAATTCCTGAAATAAAATCAGTTTCAGAAATTGTATCTTCTGCCCACCATTTTGTATTATTCTTTAGTTTACACTAATTATTTTTGTGCCTAAATTAATTAGCTGAATCTAATTAGTTCAATCTAATTTTCGAGGTGTTTAATAGAATTAAAAAATAAAACATTACATGAATGCATGGAATAAATTTTGGAATTGGTATGAAAATAAAATCTTAGGTAGTGTGATACTGATTGCAATAATACAATTCATTCAAATTCCACACATGGTATGGAATGCAGACATTATGTTAGAAGCAGGAATTGTATCAAGAGTTCATCCCGTAATTGATTGGTTTTTGTACGGTGTTGATTTGATTGAAATTATTTCAATTATCAATGTGGGAATGATTATGTTCAGTCTAATTAAGAAAAAAAGAGCATCTAAAAAGAACCCAAGTGTAGAAATTAAAAAATAAAAAATTTATTTTTTTGCATCCCAAATAACACGCTGAGGGAATGGAATTTCTATTCCATTATCATCCAGAGCTTTTTTAACAACCTTGAGCAATTTTGGAGACACTTCTCCCCAATCTTCTCTAGGATGCCATACTAAAACTTCAATATTTACGCTTGAATCAGCCAATTCTTTTATACGGAATTCAGGTTTAGGCAACGTTAAAACAAAAGACATTGTTTTGCGAATTTCTTTTTTAATGACACTGATAGCAGCGTCAATATCTTCTTTGTACGCAATGCCCACTAAACATTCAGAACGTCTTACCTGAGTGGAAGTGAGTGATCTAATAGTAGATGTGAAGATAGATTCGTTTGGAACACGAATAATTGTTCCATCAAAAAGCCTTATTCGGACAGAGAAAGTGCCAATATCCAATAAAGTTCCAGAAATATTCAAACTTGGGAGCTCAATAGAATCACCCTGTCTGGCAGGTTTTTCCACCATTAAGAAAACTCCTGAAATTAAATTTGAAACTACAGATTGTGTTGCAAAACCAATTACAATTCCAAATATTCCACCGGCTACAAGGAGACCAGATAAATCAACACCTGTAGAAGATGTAAACACCAAAAATGAAATAATTATAATTCCAAAATAGATGAGTTTTCCAAAATTCTTGGCAGTGTCTTGAGATAATTTTGGCGCATAGTATTTTGTAAAAAGTAATCTTACAGTTTTAGCAAGAATTATGCCAACCGCCATTATTATTCCTCCAATCAATAAAGATAGAAGTGTCAAACTGCCTGCAATTTCTATTTCACTTAAACCCTGTAAGAAATCTAAAACCATCAGTCAACACCCATGTCAATACGTTTGACAATCAATTCGCGCTCATATGATGGAGATAAAGTCCAATCAGTTTGAATAGATTTTTTAGAAACATCAAAGATCTGCAAAGTAAGTTTTTTCTTCAACACAGCTTCAATAGAATCAATTATTGCCTTTGAATTTTTATAATAAACAGAATTATCCGAGATTGGGAAAATAATTTTAGAGATAGAACGCCCATCATCTAACTCATTTTGAAGATGTATTTCTAAAACTGCATTAATGTATGGTGTGGAATCTTCATAAGATTCTACAATTTCAGATTGGGCATATTTGCATAAAGTTCCAGAATCAGGTGCCCCATAAAGAGCAAATCTTGAATTTGTGGGATCACATGTAAAGCAATCTAAAGAGTCCTTGTGACCATCATGAATTAAAAATACACCAATTTCAATAGGGCAACGAGCAAAAATAGTAGCTGCAGAGTTTTCAGATAAAAAAACAGGAGTCTCAAGTTCTAAATAGACATAACTTGTTCTTTTCGCAGGATAGTTTAGTGGTCTGATTGGAGAAATCTCAATTGTAAGTTCATTAGATTTAACTGGAATTATTTTTTTAACTAGATCAGATTCAGAGTTGTTTCTAATATAAGAAAAAACATTTGGTCCCATTTGTTCAATTCTAATCTCAGTATTTGGTAGAGACAATTCAAGATTATCACCAATAGTGTATAGACCGTAATTAGAAAATTTAGATTCGGACGTTTCAGCACTCATTATATTATTTCAGTCAAAATCTAAGATTTAATGTATCCCATTGGAAGGAAAAGAGGGTACTTTTGTAAATCTAAAAAAAGTCAGAGATTGTTTTTTGTCGCATTAATTCAACAATATTTCCATGAGAAAGCCATTCAGATTTACTAATACTCATTTTGTTTGATGCCAAAAACAATGCATGTTCAAAATCATCAGCAAGTATTGGGTTTTGTTTCATAGCCTCACGAATTCCTTCACGAACTTGCCATACACCCACAGGAATTGCATATTCTGGTCTAATTTCTCGTAAAATAATGACTCCTGCTTGAATGTCATTTTTATTCAAATATTCCAAAACACCCAATTTTGCTGCAAAATATGCACCTGCAATTGCAGGAGGGTGATCAATGCCACGGGCGTCTTCATAATCAGAACCAAAACCAATTACTCCATTAGAATACCAAGCTTCAATCATTTCATAGACCCACCTATGAGGAAATAATACAATTGTGAAAACATTTCCCAAATGTTCATATGAAAAAATTCTATGAGAATCAATTATACTAAAATTGAGAATATCTTCAGTAAGGGATTTGCATATAATATCATCAGTGGCAGTAATACTCCATTTAGTAGGAACCAATTTTCTTTTTTGTCCAAGCATGCCGATGCTAAAACATTTTTGAATTTTTGAAATTTCAATTCCAGAATTATACAAATTCAATACAGCATCTTGTGCTTTCAAATCTTTGTCATAGTATATTTTTTCAATAGATTTAACAGAAGAAGTATTAGAAAATTTTGCAGATTTAATTTCCCCTATTGGGCCAAAAGGTGCACTTTCGCCATCCAAAGTAACATTTGGTGAAGTTGCTTTTTGAAAAATCAGATCAGAGTCAATAGGTTTGGACGACATTGCAACTTCTTGAAGATTTTCAATGTAACGACCATCAGTCTGTTCAATTGGAATTTTCTGTATTCCCCTAACCAAGTTTAATCTAAAATTAACAATATCTTCTAAGGATTTGCCTTTCCACTTTTCTGGACTGTCAAGTAAACTTGTATCACCATGAATTGGTGGGACCATAGGGCCAACAAAGACTTTAGGATAATCATAAGATCCAACAAAGACTGAAGGAGGGCTAGACCCACTCACAGAATCAGACGAAAATAAATTCCCATGCTTTGAAAGAGACTCATGCCATTTAGATAAAAT
>JABMOR010000027.1 GCA_013203245.1 Candidatus Nitrosopumilus sp. | reverse complement strand
TTATTCGTAATTTGCTGCTCTTTGTGCTTGAAATTTCTTTCTGAATAGAAAAGCAGCAATGCTAGTTCCAACATAGGGGGCAGTCCAATATAGCCAAAGATTCTCAAATGTGCCAGATAGTAATGCAGGAGCTAATGCCCTAGCAGGGTTCATTGAAGCCCCAGAGATAAATGCTAAAAATAATATATCCAATCCAACAATGCCACCAATTGCAACACCACTAAATCCTCTCAGCCCTTTTGTATACACAACATAAAATATAACACCCATGAGCATTGCAGAGGCTAACACCTCAACTGGAAAAATCAAAAACATTGAAAAATCATAGTTTGGAGCATTAGCCCCAAGGTTTGCTTTTTCTCCAATGAATGTTAAAACAAAAAGAGAGCCCAGTAAAGCGCCGATAATTTCGGCTGCAAAATAATACAATACTTGTATTTTTGAAATATGTCCAGTGATGTAATACCCTATAGTTACTGCAGGATTGAAATGTGCTAAAGATATTTTCCCAAAAGAGTAAACACCAATTAACAATGCAATAAAGGGAGCCAAGGCAGCAAATGGAATGCCTAATTTTCCATCAAACACCTCAGCATCATAAACAATTGAACCAGTTGCAAAAACTACCAGAATAAATGTGCCAATTAGTTCCACTGTAAAAATTTGTAAATTAGAATACGTCATTTGATTTATCCCTCTAGAGTTTTGATGAGATTCATCACTTCAAATTTTATTTTATCACGAATTATTCTGACTTCTTCAAGTGGTTTTTCTTTTGGATCAGATATATTCCAATCAAACACATCTTTTACAAACAATGATGGGCATGATTCTTTATCCATACATCCCATGTTGACAGTTTTAGATGAATTTTCAATCATCAAATTTGACAAAAGTTTTGGTTTCTGATTTTCCATGTCAATTCCAATTTCTCGCATCACTTGAATTACAATTGGGTTAAGTTGTAATGAAGGAATAGTACCTGCACTTGAAACATTGAATTGTTTTGGGGCAAATTTTCTAAAAAATGCTTCAGCCATTTGGCTCCTACCAGCATTTTCTACGCACACAAATAGTATATTTTCAGGCATATCTACACCGTCACATAAATATTAGTTTATATAAATTTAAATTGATATGAATGGAGTCAGTCTTTTAAAATGTATTTGTAACGAGACACGTTTTGAAATTTTAGAATTGTTACAAAAAGATAAAGAACTCTGTGTAAACGATTTTGTTAAAAAATTAAAAAAAGATCAACCACTAGTCTCCCACCATCTAAAGACATTGAAAAAATGTGGGATTGTTAAATCAAGAGATGAGGGGAAAAAAGCAATGTATGCAATATCAAACAATCAATTATCAGAATTAATATCAAATGTTACAAAAACTAGCAAAAGAATTCCAGTGTTATGTTCAGACGATAAATGTTGTTAGAATTTTTCAGTTCGGACTACACTAACATCACTAACATATACAATTATAGCAAAATTAGCAAACATTGTTCTTGAGATCTCTTCAACCACATCTTGTAATTTTTCCTCACGCATAATAACTTCAACTTTGACATTTTTTTCATTTTTAAATCCCTGACCACGAATTCCACGTGCACCATTCCCATCGACTTCATAAGTTGTATAGGCATTGATTTCATGTTTGTTTAAAATTTCAATAATGTTTTTTTGTGCAAGAATCTCACAAGTAACAGTTAATAATTTTACAGTGTAGAGTTTCATATCCAACCCTTTGTGATGTAATTGAATAAGTCTATCGATCCGTCACCATGGACTAAAGTTGAAACAGCAAACATGATTGGAAGTAAAACAATAATGTTGTATGGGAATGTAATGCCTAAAGCAGATGTAATGTAAAGACTAGGATTTGCTTGTGGAATTGCATGACGTAGAACTGCAGGCGCTGCAATAAATGAGGCACTTGCCAATAACAATCCAAACATTACGGATCCACCTAGGCTCAAACCCATGATTGTAGCTACCAATACTCCCACTATACCATTGAAAGTTGGCATGATTACAGCAAATGCTATAAGGAAAATTCCAACTTTTTTAATATCACCTAATCTTTGACCTGCAATAATACCCATCTCAATCATAAAAATTACAATTGCCCCAGTAAACATTTCATCAAATACTATTTTGATAGAATCAAATCCAGATTCGCCAATGATATAGCCTATCACAATACTTCCAAGAAGAATAACTATTGCCTTGCCAGTTACGGATTCATGTAAAACTTGAGAAAGTTTTGTTTTTGTTTCTTGAATGCCCATATTAAGATCTGATGTATCGTCTGTAGTGAAAGATTTTTTTTTCTGACGAATTTGTTTTGAAACTGCCATGTTTGTCAAAAATATTGCCATAATGAAAGCAACGGGTTCCAGAACAGCTAAAATTGCTGCAAGATATCCTTCAGATGTCACACCTTGATTCTTTAAAAATGATAAACCAACTGAAAATGTAACAGCCCCTACTGCACCATATGTTGATGCTAATGCATATGAATCAAAAATATTGAATTTTCCTAATCTACGTAAAATTTGATAGTGATTTAATGTCATTAACAAAGATAATCCAATTGCAACTAACATTGGAATCAACATGTTTTCAAATCCAGTGTTTCTCATCTCAATTCCACCATGAAGACCTATTGCTGCAAGAAGATAGATTGGTAAGAATTCTGAAATCGCTTCAGGGATTTTCAAATCAGATTTTATTCTAGCTGCAATAATTCCAAATAGGAAAAAGAGGATTATCGGCGTGAGTAAATTAGATTGGATTAATTGTAATATTTCCATTTGAATATTTCAAAAAAATTTTGCTGAAATAAAAACCAAGGCATTATTGATTATCAAACAAACAAGTGAATCAGATATGTAAATCCAATTCCCATTGCTGCAGCACCAGGGATGGTAATTATCCATGAAAATACAATTTGCCTACTCACTTTCCATCTCACAGCACGTTTTCTGCGTGCAGCACCTGCACCCATAATAGTTCCAGTAATTGCATGTGTAGTACTAGCAGGAATTCCAAATACTGCAAATACTGCAAGCATTGCTCCACCTGCAGTTTCTGCTGCAAATCCTTGATATGGCCTGAGTTTTGTGATTTTAAATCCAAGTGTTTTGATTACTTTGTATCCTCCAAAGAAAGTACCCAATCCCATAGCAGTGGCTGCAGCAAAGATTACCCACAATGGCATCTCAAGTTCAGGAATCATTCCTGCAGAAAATAAAATTAACACAATGATTCCCATGGTTTTTTGCCCATCATTTGCCCCGTGAGTTAAAGCAAACCAGGCTGATGAAATAATTTGTAATTTACCAAAAGTTTTGTTTACAGGTCCAGGACGTTTACTTGCAAATATTGTAATTATTAATGTCGTTAATAGAAGACCAAAGATGATTCCGCCTATTGGTGCAATTACAATTCCTGCAAAGACTTTGGTCAAACCACCATAAACTAATTTTTCAAATCCTAATCCTGCAATACCTGCCCCCATAATGCCTCCAACTAAAGAATGGCTGTTTGAAATTGGTAATCCAAAATAAGTACACAAAGTACTCCAGCCAATGGCACCGGCTAATCCACCTACAATCATGTAGACAGTGATATCATCAGGGCTGACTATACCTTTTGCAATAGTTGTTGCAACAGCAACACCAAAAACAAATGGTCCAATGAAATTCATTGTTGCAGACAAGCCCACAGCATGAATTGGTTTTAGAACGCGTGTTCCTATTACAGTAGCAACAGAGTTTGCAGAATCATTAAATCCATTTACAAAATCAAAGATTAACGCTACAATAATTGCACCTATTGCTATCTCTAACATTTAATCATCTCAAGAATATTTTAGAACCACATCTTCAATGACATCTGCAACATCAACACATCTGTCAGATGCAGTTTCCATTGTTTCATAGATATCTTTTAGTTTAATGATTTTAATTGCATCATCAGATTCAAAGAGTTCTTTGATGGCTTCTCTATACAAGTCATCAACAGTGTGCTCAATATCACTAGTGTTCCTGCAATGTTGAATCATATCTTTTGGATTTTTGATATGTTGTAATTGGGAAATCATATACTGTACTTCTTTTGTAGCTTTGACTAGTTCATGGGCTATTTCTACAGTGTGTGGTGGAGGAGTTGTGATTTTGTAGCTGTAAATCCTGGCTGCAATACCATCCATAAAATCAATTACATCATCAATTTTAGATGCGATTCTCTGCATATCCTCACGATCCAAAGGAGTGATGAAGGTTTTGTTTAGTGCAGAAAAAATATCACGAGTTAAAACATCAGCTTCAGTTTCAAGTTGATGAATTTTTTTTCCTTGTTCAACATTAGTAAGATCTTCAAATAAAACCACCACGGCTTCAGAGGTTTCAACTGCTTTTTTTGCCAAATTATCTAGAATTGTTAGAAGTTCTTTTTCATTGGATCTTAACCAAGATAACCATTGTACCATGAATCATTAAATGTGAATTTGCACATAAGGTTAGTCAACATGTAATCTATTGTTCTATATAGAAACAAGGTTCTAAGACAGATCTTGCATTGATCGCATAATAGTAAATGTTATTGGATTAAATTAAAAAAAGAAAAAAAGTTATTCTCGAACTGTGAAACCTAGACCCCACTGGTCAGTGTTTCTAAGATCAGATGTACTTTCTGTGTTTGATTTTTCTACATTAAACATTGCATCATATGCAGGATTGTTTGGATGGTATCCTTGACATTCAAACTCAAAGATATTTTCTACTGCAAACTTGTTTTTGACATAGCTCTCTTCACTGTTAGGATCTGTTTCAACGATATAATCAATAGCTCTGCAATTTACAAAATTAAAGCCACGAAGTACTCCCCCATCAAAAACTAAATCAACATCAATGTCAACTAGTTCTTTATTTGAAGTTCCAGCAACACCTTGAATTTTACGATTATTATCCAAATTGTGGTAAAGCATTGGATAGTCACCAATAATTCCACGCAATTCTATTGTTGGGTATGTGGCCTTGTTAGTAATCGTCTCATCACCAGTATCTTCAGTCGTAGTCAATACTTTACTTTGCTTGAACATGGAAAATTCGATTGTTTCAGTACCGTCTTCAAAAGTAAATGTAGTAAATGCACTTAGTCCTTTGTCAGTGTTCTGAATTGGTTCCACATAATCATTTGTCAATTGTGGTGTTTTCCAAGTAGGGATATCTCCTCGAAGTTCATCATAATGCATGTTCACACCTTGAATTCCAGAACAAGTAAATGTCAATTGATGAACAATTGCAAATCCGCTCTTTCCAGTGAATCCTTCTTCTTTATCGGTTTTAGTTGTGATTTGAGCATCAGATATTCTGCAACTGCTGAAATCAAAGCCCATATACACAGATTCACCATTAGTAAATTCTACTAGTGCGTCAAAATCAACGTTAGATGCAGTAGATAATCCAGATACTTGTCTCGATTTATCAATTGTCTGATATAGTAATGGATAGTAATCCAAAACACCTTCTACCTGAAATTCTGCAACTACATTGTTAGCAGCTTCTGCATAGCCTGAAACCAAATTAAACACAGGAAATTCAATTTTTTCAATTCCATTTTCAAACGTGAAGGTTACTGAAGTTGTCATGTTATTGGCAAATTTGAATCCAGATGTACCATAGTCAGTCAAAGAATTGTTAGCAGTTATTTTCGAGGCCTCATTATCATAGGTCAATCCACTACATACAAAGTCTATTTTATCTACAATAGCAAATCCAACTTTTGCAAAATAACTTTCAAAGTCATTTGAATCAAGTGTCTCAACTTGATAATTGTCAATTCGGCAAGTGTTGTAATCCAGAGACATTATTGATTCGCCAGATTTTACAAAATTTACATCGACATCAAAGTATTTGAATTGATAGTCAAAGGCACCATTAGAAGATTTGTACTTGTATGCCTCATCCATTGCTTTGTGTAATAATGGAGAATTGGTAACAGTTCCTTCTACTGAAAATGATGTTCCAGAGTTATCTGCAAAGTTTTCGCCCATTTCAAAAACAGGAAATTCATATGTTTCAACTCCATCTCTGAATGTGAATGTTAGAACTGGAGATACATCTCCTATCATTTTGTATCATTCACTTTCTTCAGCATATGTATTTGAAAATCCAAATGATGTCACTGTAAATAATGCAACAATACCAAATATTGTAATGTTTTTTACATTCTTGTAAATCATTAAAATTCAAAGAGAATTTTTACATTATAAGCTGTGATATGGTTTTCTACTTATGAAACAAAACTCTAGATAGTACTAGTAGTTCTATATAGAAGAAAACCTATTCTTCACAGTTTAGCAGTAGATCTTTGTCTGAATCAGCATAACATCTATCAGAATTTACTCCACCGTCAATTACATCAGATCCAGAATTTGCATATATCACATCAATTCCAGAATTACCCTTTAGAATATCATGACCAGAATTACCCCTTATCGTGTCATTTCCATCATCACCAGATATGATATCATCGCCATAGCCACCGAAAATACAATCATCTCCTTGACCGCCAGAGATAAGATCATTTCCAGCCAATCCAAATATTAGATCATTCCCATCAGTTCCTAAAATTATATCATCGTTTGCGGTTCCTTCTATGAGATTATAATCTGAATAATTGTGACCGC
Organism: Candidatus Nitrosopumilus sp.; assembly: GCA_013203245.1. Taxonomy (GTDB): domain Archaea; phylum Thermoproteota; class Nitrososphaeria; order Nitrososphaerales; family Nitrosopumilaceae; genus Nitrosopumilus. The sequence goes on along the minus strand of JABMOR010000027.1, from coordinate 3,077 downwards.
ATGCATTAACAGTGATTCTTTGAGATGCAGTAGAACTATGCCCAACATTGTCAAATGCTATCCAAATTATGTTTGAAATACCTGGAGAAAACATTTCAGGGGAATTGTTAATGATTATTTTTATTCCACTTGCATCAGTAGCAGTTGCACTTCCTATATCTATATCAGTTAAAAAATCACTAGCTTCAACTTCCAATGAAATTGGGGCAATGATTTCGGGTTTAGTTTGATCTTCAGATGGAGGACGTACTTCATCAGGGGCATTAAAATAAAATTCTAGAGGTTGTTCAAAAAACGTTGTTTCATAGGATTGAATTGAATGTGTTGGGGAATCTATAACTAGTAATTCGCCATTAATTCCCATCTCCATGTCAGTAATATGTTCAAATGAGTTAGGGTATGGACCACTTTGATCAGATTGTTCAAGTCGTAAATCAGAATTTTGTAACAAGTGTAAAATTCTACCAGTAGCAGAATTTACAACAAACATGTCACCCAAAGGATCAATTGCTATTGCTTCAGGAGAAAATACATAGTTTTGGAAATAGAATGAAAAAGATTTAATTAATTCGCCATCAGTATTGAATTTTTCAATTTTGCCATTACCTTTGTCAGTGACATAAATATTTCCTTCACTGTCAACGTCTATTCCAACAGGATTAAGAAATTGGCCAGGACCTAAACCACTTGAACCAAATGAGGATGTGAATTCACCATCAGTAGAAAATACTTGAATTCTTTGATTTCCTGTATCAACTACATATAGAAATCCGTTGCTTACACTTATTCCACTAGGATACAAGAATTGGCCTTCAGCAGTTCCTTTTTTTCCCCATGTTTGAATAAATTCTCCATCTAATGAGAATTTTTGAATACGATTTAGATCACGATCTACAACAAAAACAAAATCACCATTCACTGCAATACCAGTAGGATTGTTAAAATCTTCAATTTGTTTTCCACTGTTACCCCAATGAGTTAGATATTCCCCAGTACTAGAAAATTTTTGAATGCGTTTGTTACCAAAGTCAGTAACATAGATACTTCCATCTTCACCTACTGCAATGAATTGAGGATGTGCAAAATTGTTAGGTTCTGTAGGTCCGTATTTACCCCATTGATGTAATAAATCATAATCTCCAGATGCAAATGAATTCTGGATGAATGAACTAGATAGTAAGAATACAGAAACAGTGATGATCGTTAAGATAAGTTTCAACAATCAATCATGATAAAATTTGAGAAACATTACAAGAGTTAGCTAATGTTACAATTATTGTCAACTTTATGTCAAAACGGTTTGTTTACTTCACGCGTAAACACATAGCTTGCCAGTGCCACCATTACAAGTACAAAGGCTATCAAAACTCCGAGGCTCAAAAGTATTGGAATACCACCTTCAGATACCCCCGTCATCAACTCTCTTACCAGTAAAATCGTATACGTTACAGGATTTAGTTTTGCAATTACTGCAAGCCAGTCTGGCAGTAATTCTAATGGGAATAACGCAGGACTAAGCATGAACAATGGCATTCCAAGAAAATTAATCATGCCCCAAAAAGTTTCCTGGGACTTTGCAGTAGCTGCAACCATTACAGAGATTCCAGAAAAGCCTAAAGAAAATAAAATTACAATTACCATGATGGGTGCAATCATTATTGGATTAGGAAAATTAACACCAATAGCCAAAGCAATTCCTATAATCAAACTAGCTTGTAATGCAGCAATCAAAGAAATTGCAGACATTTTTCCCAACGCAATGGCAGAACGAGAAATCGGAGAAGATAATGCTTTATTCATAAAGCCATACCGCCTATCCCACAAAGTATTGACACCACCAAAGATACTAGTAAAAATTGCAGTAAGAATAATGACACCAGGTGCCATGAATTCAATGTATTTTCCCTCAAATCCAACTGATTGAATCAGTGGTTCAGTTCCAGAAAATGTATTTCCAATAACAATAATCCAAATTACAGGTTGAATTAATCGAATTAAAACTCCACTGCGAGACTTTTTGTATCTCTTTAGTTCCCTCCAAAAAATTGTATACGTATCATATAGAATAGTATTCATGCACGTAGCCTCTTCATCTTTGCGTGTTCACGTCTTCTATTAAACCTAGAGTCATCGCCTTTGATTTCATGTCCAGTGTAAGAAATGAAAACATCATCAAGTGTTGGTTGAGTTAGAGAGATAGATTTTATTTTAATTCCAAGTTCGGATGAAATTTGAAATATTTTTGGTATTACTTCAGTGCCATTAGATGCAAATAAAGTAAGTTTAGAACCATCTTCGTTAATTTTCTTAACAAATTCAATTTTTCTAATCTCAGAAACAAATGACTCTTGATTTTTACCCTCATCAATTAATATAGAAATTACTTCATTTCCCATTGCATTTTTCATGTTTTCAGGAGAATCAATTACTTGGATTTTCCCCCCATCAATAATTCCCACTCTATCACACAATTGGTCTGCCTCCTCCATGTAATGTGTAGAAACAAAAATGGTCATATCAAATTCAATGTGAATTTTTTTGATATATTCCCAAATTTTTCTACGAGTTTGAATATCCAATCCAACTGTAGGCTCATCTAGAAACAACACTTTTGGTCTATGCAGCAATCCTCCTGCAATATCCAATCGTTTTCTCATACCGCCAGAATATGTGACAACAGCATGATCTTGTTTGTCAACGAGTTCGATTAATTCTAAAATATCATCAATTCTTTTGTTGATTTCATTTTTTGGAATATGGTTTAGTTTTGCTTGTAATAGAAGATTTTCTCGTCCTGTAAGATATTCATCAACAGTTGATTCTTGTTGAACATAGCCAATATTTTCTCTAACTTGTTTAGGATTTTTAGATACATCAAATCCTGAAATTAAAGCTACTCCAGATGTAGGTTTTAGCAAAGTAGTTAGAATCATCATAGTGGTACTTTTACCAGCACCATTAGGTCCCAAGAATCCAAAGATCTCACCTTGTTCTACTGAAAACGAAATATCATTTACTGCAATTGTGTCACCAAATGATTTGGTAAGAGATTTTGTCTCTATCGAATACAACACATT
>JABMOR010000026.1 GCA_013203245.1 Candidatus Nitrosopumilus sp. | reverse complement strand
TATCGAGTTTCAGCAATAAATCTAATTGGCACTGGTACTGCATCTGCTGCATCAAATGCAACTACAGCTGCAGTTGCACCATCGCAAGTAACTGGATTATCTGCAACTGGTGGAAACACTCTAGTCACATTAAATTGGAGTTAGTTTGGTTATTTGGAGTGGTGTACTGAGTAATGTTGTAGTAATAGTACTTGCAGACGTTGATTCAGTGCAAGTTAGAACAGGGGAGACTCTGAAAAAGTAATTGCTAGTTGCATTTAGTCCAGTTACAGTGGCAGTAGTACTAGTTGATTCATCATCGTCGTAAATATCCCATGTGGAGCCATCAGCGGAATACTCTACGGTATAATCTGTAATTGATGGGTCAGTTGCACTCCAAGATAGTGATACTGATTTTGCTCCACCAGTTGCTACAACATTAGATACTAGAGATGATACTGCAATTGGTGTGGCACTAGTTACAGTAGAGTTTATACCGGCACCATTATAGTTTACTGCAGATACTTTGAAATATTGCAAGATATTATTTGTCAGTCCAGTTATAACACCACTAGTGCTAGTTGATACACCGTCATTAAATAAAGTCCAGAGTATATTGTCAGTAGATTTGAATATTTTATAATCAGTAATGGCTGAACCGCCAGGTGAGGGTGCACTCCAAGATAGTAAAACTTTACCATCAGATGGAATGGCACTCTGTACTACTTGTGAAGGAGTTGTTGCAGTAACTGTAATGGCATTATTTGCGGCATTATTAATTTTATTACCTGCAAGGTCAGTTGCAGCTAACGCTTGTATATCAAGTTGTGGACTAGTCATTGCTGCAATTGATGTTTTTTGAGCATCTGTAATAGTCATAGATATGGTTACACCATTTGCAGATGTGGTAATGGTTGCACCAGTTAATGGAACTTGGTCTATAGTTCCAGTTTCACTGATAAATAATTTAGAGCGGTCAAGTGCAAACTTTACAGATTCAGAAAATGTTATTGAAAGTACTTTGGTGTTTAAATCAAGTGTTGCAGATAAAACAGTTGGAGGAGTAGTATCCATCAAATTGAATGATGGGCTCACTGAATACTCGTAAACACTATCATTTTGAAATCCTGTTGCAAAGAATTTTGAGCCATCTGAATTGAAGACTATTGCCTCAATGTCTGAATCTTGAGATGTCAAAAAGAGTTCGCCATCTGAAGTTTGTGTGGATAAGTTGTAAGGCGTGCTTAATGTGAATTGTTGTACGGAGTTAGCGCCCCCTCTAATCGTATACACTTTAGAACCATCAGAATTAAAAATCACATCTGCATCCGCCATCCCTACGAAAGTAGTAGAAGTAAATGATGCTGAACTCAAATCATATGCATTGGAAAGGGTATACATGTGAATACTACTATCTCCTAAAAATAACTTTGTTCCGTCTGAATTGAATGCAAATCCTTGTGGAGTAACATTGTTTGATCCTACATATAAAGAAAAAGACAGTAGGGATGCTGTTGAAATATCAAAATCTGTAGATAAACGATATTGGTAGATACGGTCATTTGTATTTCCTGCAACATACATCAATGTACCATTCCCACTAAATGCTAAACCTAATGGATTGGTATCTTGTGAAATTGGAAATGACTTTGAAAAAATTGCAGTAGATATATCATACCCTGTTGAGAGGGCATATTCGTGTACTTTGTCTGAAACATTTCCTACTATGTACATTTTAGTTCCATCTGAATTAAATGACATGTCATATGGCTGAATTTCTTTACTTGCTGTACTAAATGATCTTGTATATGTTGCATCTGCTGAAATATTGTTGATGGGTGCAATTACTCCAAACACAAGTAATAACATTAAAGCCCCTGACAGAAATTTCGAAAATTTATTCAATACTAATTCATCTCAAGTTGTGAATTAATCCAGTTTTTGATTTCAATTCCCTTTTCATATAATCCAGGATTTTCTTGGTTAACATAATTTAAAACATCAGAGTAAATTTTATCAAAATTTTCAGAATCATTATTCATATCATTGTTTTAATATTTAAATCATCAACTACTAGCTCATTAAATCTTTCTGGTTCTTTCCATTGGTAAAATGTCGGTGGGCTGATATTGTGCTTGCGGTACAGCTCTGCAGCACTGATGTTTGTGTTTAGTGACTCTAGGATTATTCTTGCTCTTTTGATTATACTATCATGCTACGAGCCATTCTGATGTATCGTGAGGATTTCATGGTATGGAAAAGCAATGTTGTAAGCTTTAGATCTGACTATGGAATCTGATCTACAAAATGGTCAAAATTCGATGGTTTCTACACAGCCTATGTGGATATAAAATGTGTTTTTTTTTTGATTAAAATCAAAAAATATCCAAGCACGACAGAAATTAAATCGAGTTTGGCGTCATTTTTGAATATTAAAGAGTCTGTTTTCTTTATGCGTGTAATTTGTAAATAACTCAGATAAAAATGACAATATCAAATTTTGGCAAATTATTCATTTCAAACAAAATACGGCATTGATAGAGCGCCAAAATTTATCAAACATGTTTTGACGTCCAAACCAATTATGATCTGCACCAAAAAGAGTTCGCCTTAAGAGAAAGTTTACAGGTTATCGGTAAAAAGGGAACACCCCCTCTTTGTGAGTAGAACTGTGCTTGAATAATTGTTCCACTAGATGAATTTTGAGAGTTGGATTTGTTGCAGAAAGATTATATCAAAAATATGAAAATGTGATTTATGACAGTCGGAGTTTCATCTAATTCTCAGAAAAATAAAAAGAAGATACTTGTTTAGATTTTCTAACCGATGTAATTTTCTATATATGCTACTTTTAGAAAAAGATAATTCATTACTAATTTGATCTACAGTTTTAGCTTTTTTTATTGTAGATAATAAAATTTATCGACAACAAGAATTAGATAATGCCAACAAAACATTTTCTTTATCATCATTAGAATGAAAATATATAGGATTTACTAGCATCATCATTGAACATACCTATCTAATGACTCATGACAACATGGACATTTATGATATTTTGAAATAATTATTTTATCACATTTGTGACAATGTTTTTTGAAGATTATGCTTTGTTGATTTCTAAATGAAGAATCTATTTCATAATACAAACATATGTTTCTACAAGAATTAGACATTGTAATTACTCCTACGTTTAGGATTTACTCTTGATTTAGTTCGTAACTTTAATGCACAACAAGGACATCGCAAGTCACGGGTTTTCATATATACACTACAATAGCTACATCTCTTGAAACCATTAGCATATTTTGGTATATTGCCAGATTGTTTAGATTCAAATCTACTACATAGTCCTCTACATGAAGCACTCATGATTTTCTATCCTTTATTCTAAATGCAAATAACACAGTCAAGCACACCATAGCAAACAACCAGATTCCAATTCCCAAGTGAATTGCAACTAGTACTGCGTGAAGTTTTGTGTCAATTACCAAAGCACCTAAGGTAATTTGAGTAATTACCAATACAGTTGCAAGTGAACTAGTTATTTTGATTTTCAAATCTGCATTCTTGTTGATAAAACTTGCAATCATAGTTGCAATTACTAATACCCCCGTAGTTGCAGCAGTAGTTCTATGAACCCATTCAACAAGGTATTCTTCAGAAGGAAACACTCCATTAGGACATAAAGGCCACTCAGGACAAGTTAATCCTAGTCCTGCAGCTGAAATATACCCACCAATGAACATCAATGAATACAAAACAATCAATGTTGTTAATGCAAGATATTGAATAGCCAAAATTATTTTCCTATCTCAATGTTCTGTACATCTTTAAACGCATTAAAGGGTGAAATTCTAAATTTTGAATTACAATTTTTACAATATATTATAGAATTATCAATTTGGATGGATCTACTACCACATTCAATACAAATTCGAACTGCATGGTTTACAATTTCTTTTTTCATTTCAAATGTTTTAGAATTAAATGACATCAAGATAATTCTCCTAAAAATAAAAAATTGGTAGTAATAGACTTCAAATCTATCACTCCAAAATGGATCGTAACATCCAAGCTGTTTTTTCATGTTTTTGCATTAGACCAATAAGAAAGTCTTCAGTTCCAGCATCACCATACTGTCCACTAGTTTCAGAGGCTTTTTCTCTAATACTTTTGATTATAGTCTCATGGTCTTCTAACAGATTAGATACCATAGTGTTTGCATTTGGATACTCTCCAGGATGTTCTTTTAGTTGTGAGTTTTTCTGAAATTCGCTTAATGTAGAGGATGCTTTGAAACCCAAAAATCTGATTCTTTCAGCTACTTCATCTACATCATCAGCTAACCCATCATATTGCTCTTCAAAGGTTTCATGGTACTCATTAAAATGAGGACCAACAACGTTCCAATGATAGTTTCTAGTTTTGGTATAGAGAACATATTCATCAGCAAGGATATGCTCTAAAATCCCTGCAACATTCTGACGATTTTGCTCAGATACACCGATGTTTATTTGTGTCATGACAAGGAATTAATTTTATACTTAAAACCAATTGTGAAGCAAAATGAGGTTCAAAAAACTCATCATGATAAGTTTTGTTTTTAAATGAATTATCAAAATATAATCATTGGAAGTTCAAGAATTTTTAGAATCACAAAAACATGAGCACATTGTACTAATTCATGAAGAATTAACAATAGGAAACAGTATAGAGATAAAATTTATCAAAGAAGGATTAGGAAAAGGACATGTTTGTCTATACATTACAAATGATGTTACTACAACTAAAACACACATGGAGGAAATAGGTGTCAATGTAAGTCAATTTGAAAAAGAAAATCTTCTACACATTATTGAAATTCCTAAAACCTTTAGCGAATATAAAAAAAATATTTTAGAAATAGTGAATGATATTGAAAAATATAGAAAAGATATTAGAGTAGTATCCACTCATCACTTTGACTTTTCCATAAATGATAATGTAAATTCAATGATAGAAATTGAGCAAAAAATAGACGATGTATTTTCTAAAGTTCCAGGAACTATGATTTGTTCATTTTCATTAAATAAAATGGGTCAAAATCAATCAAAAGAGTTCATTACAAAACTTTTGGATTCACATCACAAAGTCATATTTTTGCAAAAAGATGGTACATCAAAATGGTTCAATCTACCGTAAATACATCATCACATAATTTTTTGATCATTGTTCTGATCTCAGCATATTCATCATAAAATTTTATTCCAGAATCAGTAATTTTCATGGCTATTTCATCATTCAAGAGTTTTTTTTCAGACATCTCGGACACAAACTGCTTTAATTTGTCATAGGAAAGATTACTTTTGAATTGAACTCGAGTTGGAGATATTTTTTCATTATTTTGAGAATCTTCTTTAATCGCAAACAAAATGTCATGATAAATTTCTAATTTGCCTCGTCTATCTCCCATAACATATCAAAAATATAGCAGGATAAATGAATTTTCAATGATTTAGATTCAAATCCTTAGAAACTTGAACCATTTCAGTCCTTCAAAGGGATTTTGTGTTTTAGTTTAGAACTCTTCAAAGATGAATTTCTTAGAGGCCTGAACCATTATTGAGAACAGATTAAGGCTTGTGATCTTCAGCAGATTGTTTCATTTCTTCTGATTTTGCCATTGCATCAGCATGGTTTGAGAGTTCTTTCATTGCAATACCAATAGATGTTTTTGAAGCCATGGGTAACTAACATCATACTTTCATTATAACAATTCTCCAACAATACCGCTTCTCAAAATTCATCTAGTGGAACAATTATTCAAGTACAATTCTACTCACAAAGAGGGGGCTACTATTTTTACAGGTTGTCGGTAAAAAGGCAAAGCCCCCCTTTACTGCGTAATTAGTTGGTAATGACTAGAAGTATGATTAAATGTTCAATCAATAGTTTTAATTTTATACCGAATTTGATTGGCTGTAACGATTTGTCGTGACAGATAATCTCGTTTTTCTGGAATGCAAAATGTATCGTATTGACCAATTCTATAATTAGTTGCAGTAAGCGAACTCATCACTCCGCTCATCATACATTGTGGATTTCCCTGAGCATCAACTAGTAACACATTTTGATTATTCTCAGATAGTATGCTAGTGCTTCAGTGGATACGAATCCCTTGCCAGATAGGATGATTTTCTCATATGGTATTCGGTTTGGGAGCCATTCTTCTATACATGGTGGAGAAAACGGGTCATGACAATCTTTGAGAATTAATTTAGAATCTTTAACAGAAATGGAATGGCCATAGCCTTTGAGGAATTTTACATTAAAGTGAGGTTTGTGACCTTTGAGAGTCAAGTCAAGTCATTGTCATTCCAAGATAACCTGAATTTTCCCTCAATTTTTTCAAATTTCATTGTCCCACCTTTTTGAAAAGCCATCTTGTGAGTCTTTCCTTCCAAATCAACTATTTCGATCGTACAACTATCCCTCATACATTCAAAATTCACAGGAAACTTGAATGTCCTTTTCCATTCATCAAGTTTGAGATCGAAATGTTGTGCAGTGTAAAGACTTCCCATGAATTTACTTATTTCAAAATTAGAAAAAGGTTTTCCAACAAACAAACTTAAAATCATTCTCTAGATATCGTCTATTTTCCTTCCTAGAAAGGGGGCATTCTATTTTTACAGGTTGTCGGTAATCTGCTTTGTAAATTCTTTAGTACCCAT
>JABMOR010000025.1 GCA_013203245.1 Candidatus Nitrosopumilus sp. | reverse complement strand
TTTCTAAATTAGAAAGCATAAGAGTATAATTTCTGTTTTATTGTATAAAGCATAATGAGAATTGAAGAATATTTAGAATGTCTTCCTGAAAACTTGCTTAGCGGTGAAGATGTTCAATTACCTGAAAAAGCGTTTCGAGAGATTTTTAAATTTGTAAATTTAGGTGAAAAAGACATTTTTTATCATCTAGGTTGCAAAGATGAGAAAGGAATTGAACTTGCTATTAGCGAATTTAAAGTTAAAAAAGCAGTAGGGATTGACAATAATTCTGAAAAAATAAAACAAGCAAGAAAAAGGCTTGAAGAAAAAAATACTAAAGCAGATTTAATTTGCCAAAACATAGAAAACTCTGATATTTCAGATGCATCAGTAATTTTGTTCTGGTTTACTGATGAAAATATAATTAATAATATGTTAAAAAAGTTTGAAAATCTAAAAGAAGATACAAAAATAATTACAATTTGGGGGCCTCTGCCAGAGTGTCTTCCAGATAAAGTAAATTTTCCATACATTATCAACAAAGTTCCATTCAAAAAAGCAGAAAATATGCAGGAACAATTACTAGCAATTTTTGGTGTGAAATGTGTTGATTTTATTACAGCCTGGGAATTTGCTGAAAGATATACCAAATCAATTGGATCTCCAGAAATTAAAAATGATCGATTTTTAACAATTATTCAAACATTAGTAATATGGATTAATGCAAAAAAACTAGGAGTAGCATGTGGAGAAGAGATTCCAGAATCGATTCAAACGTACATCAACATCATGAAAATGCATTTTGACATAGATTTTGAATATCTATTAAAAGACTAATCTGTGTAATCCTTTTATTTTGTTTTTACCTGAATAAAATATGGAAGAAAGAGTTAACATCAATGTTTCAGCAGTAGATTATGACAAAACTAGTAAAGCATTATCTCATCAACTATCTCTTTTAGAAGAAATGGTTCACGGACAAGATGATTTTGTTATGTCAGATTCAGAGTTTGCATTTGGATGGCATTTTTTTGTTTTAAGTGTAAACAGGGCATTAGTGGAAAAACTGGCAGAAATGATGGGTGTTGATTTTGATAAAATAAAGGGAAAGGGAATCGAAAAGAAATTTTTAACATGGTTAACAAAAAATATTGAACCCAAATCCCCCAGATTCAAACTAGCCATTAAAGAAGAGATGGAATCTAGCAAATTTGGTATTTTTTAAATAATAGATGGGCCCTCGAGGGGAATCGAACTCCTGTCCGAGGATCCACAATCCTCTATACTAACCACTGTACTACGAGGGCCACAAAGAAAGAAATTTGTTCAGCCAGTAATAATCTTTAAGATCATGTTGAAAATTAAGCTGTATCTTTATTATTGACTAGGTTGAAATCAAAATATGCGAAAATGGTGGATTGCAATGGCAATATCAGTAGGACTTGTTTGGATAGGTACAAACTATTTTCTTCCATGGGTACAATGAATATCTAAATTAGATTAGCCTCAAATTCAAAAATAGTTTTTGTTCAATCATATCGATCGCTTTAAATTTGTTGTATCAGGGTATTTTTCGACATGAGAAAGGGTTTCATCACCAATAGGCTACGTTCGAACAAAAAATCAGTAGACATTCCTATTGAAAATAAAATGGAGACCATGCAGGGAGAGAAATTTGTATGGATTGATTTAAGAAATCCAGATAGAAATGATGTTGAAAAATTGGCTAAAAAATACAATTTCAACGAATTAAACATTGAAGATTGTATGACCAAGTTTGAGCTTCCAAAATTAGATAGTTATGATAATCATTTCTTTGTAATTCTTCATTTCCCACCATTAGCACAAAAAATAGGAAAATCCAAAAATAGTCAATTATCAATATTTGTAGGTAAAGATTTCTTAGTTACAGTTCATCAAGGAGATCTGAAACCCCTTGTAGAATTGGTAGAAATATGCAAAATAGATTCGGATCAACAAAGAAAAAAGAGGTTACTAGGTGAATCCTCAGGATCATTACTTCATGAAATCTTAGATGTGTTGGTAGATGACCTTTTACACACATCAAGAAAAATCATTGCAAACCTAGACGATATTGAAGATAGGGTTTTTGATGAAACAAAACCGGTGGCAAGAAGTATCGCATTACTTAGAAGAGAAATTAACAGATTACGAAGAATAGCAAATCCATTAAAGAAATTTGTACTGGAAATAGCAAGAAATGTTAAACGATTTTCAGGTAGTGAAGAGGATGAACTCACATTGTACTATGATGATGTAATTGATCATATTGACAAAGTAATTGAAACATTGGAAGAATCTAGAGAAACCATGGAAATTTACAAAGATACAGATTTTGTGTTAAGTAATGAAAAAACAAATAAAGTACTTGCAGTATTGACTATAATTTTCACATTAGCAATTCCAGCAACAGTAATCGGTACCTTTTATGGAATGAACATTAATTTGCCAGGAGGAATTGGAAGTAATTCAATGGTTTTAGGACCATTCACATCGTTCATAGTTATAATAATTGCATCAGCAATTCCGGCAATCATGATGTTTGCATATTTCAAAAAACTAGGCTGGATTAGTAGTTAAAATAAAAAATCCACACATACTCACGAAAAATGAGCTTAGATAAATACAAGATAATTTCATTTGATTTATGGCGAAAATTAGAGTTAGAACTGGTAGAGGTACAGGAACTATCGAAGTTGATGATGATCCAACAAAGTGGTCTGGAGACGAATTTAGAAAGATCCAAGAAGCAAGGAAAAAAGCAACATCAAATAGAATGGTTCACACAGGTAGAGGAACCGGTTCTAGAAAACTAGGAGATATGCCTGATCCAAAAGCAAGACCTTCAACAGAAGGAATGACCAGAAGTACAGGTAGAGGAACTAGTTCTAGAAAAAGTACAAACAAAGGTTCAGAATAGCACTACCTAAATTTTTAATTTTTGTAATTTTATCCTTAGTAAATATTCACTAAATTTTGATATCAGGATTTCCAGATTTTAGCTTATCCCAATCAGCAAGAAAGTTTTCCAAGCCAATTTTTGTTAATGGATGTAACATCATTTTATCCAATACTGCCGGAGGCAATGTTACAACATCTGCACCAATTTTTGCCGCATCAACTACATGTACTGGATGACGAATACTTGCAACAAGAATCTGAGTTTTTAACTCAGGATAATTCTTAAAAATATCTTTAATGTCCTTAATCAATTGCATTCCATCTTGACCAATGTCATCCAATCTTCCAATAAATGGGCTAACATATTTTGCACCAGATTTTGCTGCGAGTAAAGCTTGGTTTGCAGAAAAAATCAATGTAACATTAACAGGAATACCTTCTGATGAAAGTGATTTACATGCTTTTAGACCATCAGGAGTCATCGGAACTTTTACTACAACATTTTTTCCATATTTGCGAAGACGTTTACCTTCTTCCATCATTCCAGAATATTCAGTACTAATAACTTCTAGACTTACATCACCCTGGATAATTTTTGCAATCTCTTCCATTGCATCTTTTGGATTACCTCCTTCTTTTGACATGAGTGAAGGATTGGTAGTGATTCCATCTAGTAATCCCATGTCATTGAATTTTTTAATAGATTCTAGATTAGCAGTGTCAAGAAAAATTTTCATAATTTTTTACTCCTAATTTCTTTGACTTGTTTTACCATATTAAAAGATGTTATTCCATGTTTCTCTAAAAGCAATGGGACTTCATCATCTCGAGCAGACTCTCCAAACATATCTTGGGCTCCAATTCTCTTAATAGGTACAGGGTAAGATTCTGAAACAGATTCTGTCACTGCAGAACCCATTCCTCCAATAATATTATGTTCTTCAGTGGTTACAATACAACCAGTTTCTCTAGCTGCTTTTTCTAAAATTTCATTATCTATGGGTTTTATTGAAAACATATCTAAAACTCTACAAGAAATTCCTTCTTGTTGTAATGATTCAGCAGCTTCTAAAGCCATTCTAACAGTAATTCCACATGCAGCAATAGTACAATCAGAACCGTCCCTTAATGTAATTCCTTTTCCAATTTGGAATTCTTGAGAATCAGAATGAACTAAAGGAGTTTTAGATCTTGCCATTCTCATGTAAAATGGGCCATATTCTCTTGCCATCAACGGTGTTAAATTTGAAACTGCAACAGTGTCAGCAGGGATAAAGACTCTAAAATTTGGTATTACTCTCATTATAGCAATGTCTTCAATAGTTTGATGTGAACCTCCATCAGGGCCTACAGATAGACCTCCGTGAGATGTAACTAATTTTACGTTGAGACCCTTTTTTCCAGGAGGTGATGGATAAGCAATATTGTTGCGAATTTGATCCACGGCTCTACCAGGTAAGAATATGGCATAAGTACTAGCAAAAGAAATTTTTCCAGATGCAGCTAATCCTGCAGACAGGGTAACAAGATTAGCTTCAGCAATACCCACATTGAAAAATCGATTAGGAAATTCTTTTCCAAATCCAGAAGTTTTTAATGAATCAGTGGTATCAGCTCCTAAAACAACAACATTGGGATTTTCTTTTCCTAATTGAATCAAGGATTTAGAGTATTCTGAACGCATGTCTGTCATTATTGGTTCATTCAAATGTATCCGGCCTCCTGTGCAATTTTTTTAATTTGTTCTTGTTTTGTGCCAATCACATGTAATCCAATCCACTTGTTTACTAAATCAATTCCACCAAGTTCATTTGCTTTTGCAAGCAAACCACGTCTTCTAGATATCAAAACTTCATTTCTAAAATCTCTAATTGCAGATCTAACATCTTGTTGACTAACAATTGCACCACCACCTACAAAAACACGTGCACCATCAGCAAATACAGAACCAATATTTTCAAGATTTACTCCTCCATCAGCCTCAATATAGCCTGAAAAATTATGTTGTTTTAAAATGGAATTCAATTTTGACATTTTTGCATGTGTTTCTTCAATGTATTTTTGACCTGATTTTCCAGGCACTACAGACATTACAATTAGTTGATCAAGGGATTGCAGAAATTTGTAAGACCATTCAGGTAATTCAGTATCAGGATTTATTGAAAAACCCACACCTACCTGATTTTGTTTTAGTATATCATGAATTTCACCAAAACTAGATTCATCAGTCACTTCAGCATGAACAGTAATAATGTCACTACCAGCATCAACATAATCTTTAACATACTTTACAGGTTCATTGATCATCAAGTGTGTATCAAAAGGAATTACTGTAAGTGGTCGTAATTCTTTGATTTTATTATGATCAAAAGTTTTTGTTGGAACAAATTGACCATCCATCACATCAAGATGAATGTAATCTGCTCTACCAGTAACACATCGTTTAATTTCATTTTCTAAATTTGTCATATCTCCTGCAATAATAGAGGGGGCAATCATAAATTGTGAATCTAATTCAAGATTAATTATCGGAACCATATCAGAGTCAGGAGCTTTTCCATGCCACTGAGGGTTATCCTCCATATGTTCGACAGATTTTCCTTTAATGGTTCTTGAAATTATTATTGTGGGTACACCTTTTGTAGCATTTGCTTTTGTTATAGCTGCATCAATTTGTTCAACTCGATGCCCATCAATCTCAATAACATTCCAACCAAATGATCTCCACTTGTCACCAGTTTTCCAACGTGATGCATCTTTCCACATTTCAGAAATATCTGAACCGTCTAAATTTTCATCAAGAGGCATAATTTTTTCAGTATACGAATCTTGTTGAATGAAATTTCTATCAAGAAAAGCTGTAAGATTATCAACTTTATATTTTGAAGCAGTCATTGCAGCCTCCCAGACTTGTCCCTCATCAGATTCGCCATCTCCAATGATAGTATAGACATGATGATCTTTGGAATCAATTTTTGCTGCAAGTGCAATTCCAATAGAATAAGATAACCCAGTTCCTAAAGAGCCACCACAAAATTCCACTCCAGGGCATTTTAGATCTGGATGTCCTTGTAATTTACTACCAAATTTTCGTAATGTTTCCATTTCAGATTCTGGAAAATATCCTGCAACTGCCATATTGGAAAATAATCCAGGTGCAGCATGTCCTTTTGATAAAACAAGACGATCTCTATCCTCCCATTGAGGATTATTAGGATCAAATTTCAAATGTTTGTTAAACAAACATCCTAAAATTTCAGCCATAGAAAATGAACCACCAGGATGACCAGATCCTGCTGCATTTGTCCCTTTAATTACTAATTTACGAGCTCGAAGAATATTTTTCTTAGTTTGGTAATAATTAAGACCCATCTGCAACATTATCCTTGTAAATTGAATAAAAATCTATTTCTGAAAGAAAACAATGAATACAAAATCCCAAAGACATCTCAGAAATTCAAATCAAATCATTAGGGTTTCAAAGATAATTCTACTTTATTCAACATAAATTTTAAAAATATAGATAATGATTTTTTTCTCCAATGCTTTGCATTCCATTCTTTTACAAGTTCACCATAGAACTTCCACTCAGATTCATCTTTTTTAAGATGAGTTACCATCATTTTCTCAAATTCTGCAAGATCCCAATCTACTGGACACATTATATCACTCATCTGAATCAATTTTCCATTTTTCATTTGAAACGGATAGGATTTACACACTCCTGGCTTGAAATCATTAACAGTACATCTAAAGACATCTTTAGTTTCTTCAAGAAATTCACATGCACCATTTTTTTGTTTCAAGGCAAGATCAATCAGGCCTTCTTTTACTTTAATTCCCAAAGAATAGTCCTTTGCCCCATAAATCTCTAAAAACGTTTCAGGTGCCAATCCCAATCTAGTAGAAAGCCGATAAACATCATGAGCATTAACAAATATCACATATTCTTTGCAGCAATCTGTATGACATGAAATGCAAGGAAATTCTCCAGTCTTAGTATGACTAGAATCTTGATTATCTACAATTATTTTCATGATTTATTAAAATAAATTTTAGGTATTAAATCTGTAAAATTTTAATTTGATCGTTACTCTGTATTATTATGGAAATTAAAGAAAATACTCCAATTGTATTATTTGATAATCAGTGTTATTTGTGTATAAAATTTGCAAAAACGGTTAACTTTTTTGCTAGAGGTAAAATAGCAATAATAGGACATTATTCAGAATTTGGAAAAAAGATACGAGAAGAAATTCTAGATGATAGTGCATTAGAGATGTTTTGGTTTATTACTAAAAAAAGAGCATATGGTGGAAGAGCAGCTTTACTTCCGTTGTTAAAATCAATTTTAATTGAAAAAACAAAAAAAACATCAACAATTAGAATTGATGAAAAATGTCAACAAGATTGTAAAAATGTTAAAGCGGTATTTCTAAGATCAACAAGTCTGATTACCAATAGTAAGATAATAGATCTATAGTAAATCTAAATAATACTTGAAAAATAGATGCTCATAGTGAAAATTAAAACTGAGAATTCTATAAAAAAGAAAACAAGTCTTCTATGTGGATTTGTATTAGAAAACTCTAACAAAGTTCTAAGTTTACCAAAATTTGACACTAAAACTGAATCTGCAATTAATCAGTCTCTAAAAGACATGGAAGGGAAACTGGGAAGACTAAGCGTCATTCCAATTTCAGGCGAAAAACATGTTCAAAGAATATTGTTAGCAGGCATAGGTAAAAAAGAGAATTTGACAAAAGATACAATCAGATTTGTTTCGGGTAAAATAGCCCAAAAAGCGAGAGAATTAAAATTAAAAGAATTTTCAATAATTTCACCACCAAGTTTTATATCTGAACCAATTTCTGCCGTTTCTCAAATAATTGAAGGTTCAAAAATGGCTCTTTACAAATTCGATAAATTCAAATCAGAAAAAACAGAAAATTCGCCTGATCTTACAATTATTATTTCAAAGTCAAATAAAATTTCAAAAACTATCAAGATTGCAGAAATTGTTGCAGATGGTGTAATATTCACCAAAAGTATTGCCAATTTACCTCCAAACGAATGTACTCCGACAACATTAGCAAACTTTGCAAAAAATATGTCTAAAAATAATAAAATGATTTGTAAAATTTTTTCAGAACCAGAATTACAGAAAAAAGGATTTGGAGGAATATCAGCAGTTGGTCAAGGAAGCAAAAACCAATCTAAATTAATTATTTTAGAACATAACAAAGGTCCACGAAATGAAAAGCCCATTGTTTTAGTAGGAAAAGCTGTAACATTTGACACAGGAGGTATTTCATTAAAACCTGGAAATGCGATGGATGAAATGAAATTTGACAAATGTGGTGGTTGCACAGTACTAGGCATAATGAAATCAATTTCAGAATTGAAACTACCAATCAATATAGTTGGAATTATTCCTTCAGTTGAAAATATGTTAGGTGGGGAATCATATAGACCTGGAGATATCATAAAATTATACAGTGGGAAAACAGCTGAAATTCTAAATACAGATGCAGAAGGAAGATTGATTTTAGCTGATGCGTTAGCATATGGAGAAAAACAATATTCTCCAAAAGCAATAATTGATTTTGCAACTTTAACTGGAGCCTGTATTGTAGCCCTAGGTACCAACGTAGCTGCAATTGTATCAAATGATGAAAAACTAACAAAGAAAATTACAGATTCATCTAAGAGAACTACAGAAGAAGTTTGGGAACTTCCATTAACTCAGGACTATATGGACATGATAAAATCAGATGTTGCAGATATGAAAAATGTTGGAATTGGAAGAGCAGCTGGTACTATAACGGCTGCAGCATTTTTGAAAAATGCAATTGAAAAAACTCCATGGACTCATATTGATATTGCAGGAGTTGCATGGACACAAGGAGCTACTAAAGAAAAATCATATAATCCAAAAGGTGCAACAGGTTTTGGTGTAAGATTAATTTTAGATTATTTACAAAATTTATAAAATTAGTATCCTCTACTATTTCTATCAGGTGCTTCAACATTTGGATTTCTCCAACCATGTTTTTCCATCA
Source organism: Candidatus Nitrosopumilus sp. (assembly GCA_013203245.1). Classification (GTDB taxonomy): domain Archaea; phylum Thermoproteota; class Nitrososphaeria; order Nitrososphaerales; family Nitrosopumilaceae; genus Nitrosopumilus. The sequence continues at coordinate 3,558 of JABMOR010000025.1, read as the reverse complement.
TATGGTTGAGTAACCTAATGTCATTATCACATATTTCTCCACAAACACTACAATTTGACATATTGAATTCACATCAATCAAATTAATTCAATATTAAAAGATTGATTGTAAAGTAGAAAATGCCAGCACTGTTGCTTCCCAAGAGCTCTCGCATCTTAGTAGCACAACAGCGACATTAGGTTTGACTTCCAAGTTCGGAATGGGATTGGGTCGCACCCTAACGCTATGGCCGGCTTGAAATTTGATGTCAAATTCTCATCTATTAACGTAACGCCAGTTTTGAAATATACTCAAAATAGGTATAAAGCAAAGAAAATACCGGATTACAACATGACTCATAGAGTAGCTGTTTTAGATCAAGATCTTTGTCAGCCACAAAAATGTGGACTAGAATGCATAAAATACTGTCCAGTAAACAAATCAGGCGCAGAATGTGTTACCATAAACGAAGAATCAAAAAAGGCTCAGATTGATGAGGATATTTGTAATGGATGTGGAATCTGTGTCAAAGTGTGTCCTTTTGACGCAATAACAATTATCAATTTAGCAAGTGAATTAGCTACTGATAAAATTCATCAGTATGGCATGAATTCATTTCGACTTTACAAATTACCAACTCCAAAAAAAGGTGAAGTTGTAGGATTATTGGGAAGAAATGGAATGGGGAAAAGTACAGTAGTGAATATTCTATCAGGTAATCTTAAACCGAATTTAGGTAGATATGAAAATCCGCCTGAATGGGACGAAATTTTAAAACATTACAGTGGAACAGAACTCAAACAACATTTTGAAAAGATTGAACAAAAACAAATTAGTGCATCAATTAAACCACAACAAGTACATCATATTGCTCAGGCATTTAATGGAACAGGAAAAGAGCTACTCGACAAATACGATGAACGTGGAGTATCAAGGGAACTAATCAAAGAACTAGGATTAGAAAATTCTATGGAACAAAGTTTGAAGGAATTAAGTGGTGGGGAATTACAAAGAATTGCAGTTGCTGCTGCAGCATCTAAAGATACAGAGTTTTACTTTTTTGATGAACCATCTTCATACAATGATGTATTTCAGAGAACGGGTGTAGCAAGAGTAATACAGAATTTAGCTAAAATTGGAAAAAGTGTAATGGTTGTAGAACATGATTTGACATTATTAGATTTTCTGAGTGATTACATCGAAGTATTATACGGTGAACCTACAGCGTATGGTATTGTTTCAACTATTTTATCCACCAAAGTTGGAATCAATGTTTTTCTTGATGGATATCTACCAAATGAAAATGTAAGATTTAGAGATAAGAGATTTTCTATGGATGTATCGTCTACATCAACAGATATTTTTCAGGAAGGAAGTGACATTATTACATATCCAAAACTAGTGAAAAAATATCCATCATTCTCAGTGACAATCGAGCCTGGAAGAGTAAGAAAAGGAGAGGTTTTAGGAATAATGGGTGCCAACGCACTTGGTAAAACAACTCTGATGAAAATGATTGCAGGAGTTGAGAAACCAGATTCTGGCAGTATTGATAAAAAAATTAAGATAGCATACAAACCACAATATCTTCAAAATGATCTTGATGTAGAAGTAATTTCAGTATTAGACAAAGCAAATGGAAATCCAGTAGAAGGAAGCATGGAAGAAGAACAAATTCTAGACCCGTTAAAAATTAAAAAACTATACAATAAATCGATCAAAAAACTTTCTGGTGGGGAATTACAAAAAGTGGCAGTTGCATCATGTCTATTACAAAAAGTGGATTTGTATGCATTGGATGAACCCTCAGCATTTTTAGATGTAGAAGATAGAATAGCAGTAGCAAAATTTTTACAAAAGTTTGTACGCTCCTTTGGAAAGTCAGCAATAGTTGTCGATCACGATATACAATTGATGGATTTGGTTTCAGATTCAATGATAATATTTGAAGGAGAATCAGGTTCTGCAGGAAGAGCTACATCACCAATGCCAAAAGCTGATGCAATGAATAGATTTCTAAAATCATTAGACATGTCATTTAGACGAGATGAGAAAAGTCTTAGACCGCGCGTAAACAAGTTAGAAAGTAGATTAGATAAAAATCAAAAAGCAACTGGAAATTTCTACTACAAACATTGACTCGAATGTTAAAAAAAGCACTAGAAAATGTGCTCACAGAAAAGGAGAGTAATGAATTGATTTCAGCATTTGATCAGATCGGTGAAATAATAATTGTGAGAATTCCAGATTCACTTCTAGCAAAAAAGAAAATTATTGGAAATGCATTGTTAGATGAAGTAAAAATTGTTAGAAGTGTTTTCTATCAGGCATCAGCCGTAGAAGGTGAATTTCGTACAAGAAGCCTTGAGATACTTGCAGGAGAAGACAATACAGAGACAGAATACAAAGAATTTGGTTGTAGATTTACAGTTGATGTCAAAAATGCATTTTTTTCACCTAGACTATCTACAGAAAGGGAGAGGATTGCTAATTTGATACAAAATGGAGAGGTAATGACAAACATGTTTGCAGGTATTGGGATGTTTTCCATTATGGCTGCAAAGAAGAAGAAATGCACGGTGTATAGTCTAGATATCAATCCTGTTGCTTCAAAATTATGTGAAACAAATATTGGATTAAACAAACTTGCAGGAAACATAATTTCGATTAACGGTGATGCATCGGAAATTATTAAGGAACAATTAATGAATAAATCAGATAGAACGTTGATGCTATTACCTGAAAGATCAGATGAATTTTTAGAATCAGCAATAAACACAACTAAAGATGGTGGGATCATTCATTATTATTCACATATTCATGCAGATAAAAAAACTGATGCTGGAAAACTTTCAGAAGAGCATTATCTTAAAGTTACACCAGTAAAATCAGAAATTATAAATTCAAAAATTGTAAGGGCTGTAGGCCCTAGATTTTATCAAACAGTAGTAGATATTAAAATTTCTAAATAATCTAATCTTCAGAAGTAATAGAAGCAGGTGAAGGTTTTGTTGTCGCCATCACATATCCAATCCATGCAACAACTCCTAAAATTGCACCTGCAATCATTAAAACAGATAATTGTAATACAATAGGACTCCATTCAGAAAGCATTAACAAATATGCATAAAGGAAAAAACCACCAATACATAATACAAAAATAGTAATGCCCATTCCTTTTCGTTTGTCCATGACAAAGAATTTTTTTGTGAGTTATTTATTGGTTTGAACTAAGTTAATTCAATTGCCATAAGATATGCATCTTCACCATCACGATAATACGCGTTTAATTGTTGTCTAATTGCAAATCCATATTTTTCATATAATCGTACAGCATCAGTGTTGCTACATCTTACTTCTAAATAGAATTCATCACATTTTCTCAATTTTACACCGTTGACAGATTCTTCAACTAATGCATTTCCTATTCCTTTTTTTCTATGTTCTTCAACTACTGCAATAGATACAACATGACCTTTATTAACAAAACCAAATTTCTTAAAATTTGAAAAACCAAATTCAGATTTACACATAATATATCCAACATGTTATCCTCCAATTTCAGCAACAATGAAAGCC
>JABMOR010000024.1 GCA_013203245.1 Candidatus Nitrosopumilus sp. | reverse complement strand
CTAAATCACTTGTGAGTAAAAATTGCTTGATTATGTGAATCTTTTATACAATATCCAAATCTAACAAATTGAATTTCTTCTCCTTCTTTTAATTGTAGATAGTGTGGTTCTGTAAAAACATCCAATTCTTCTAAACTATCTTCATTAAATTTATCTCCAATAAACAATGTTTTTGGAATAATCATCTTTATTTCATGTGCTGTTTTTTGTGGAACCCATTGGATTTTTGGTATATCTGCTTTCTCTCCATTTTCAACAAATTCTCCTTCTAACTCTATTCCTTGTTTGGTAATGGCTACATTTCCTAAACCCAATAGGCGAATTTGTGTACCTTCTTTGATGCTTTGCGCATCATCTCCTGAAATGTAGAAATTTTCATCAATTTCAATTGTTCTTTTACCCATATCGTTTACTGGATGATTTGGGATTTCAACAGATGATATTGGTAAATTTTTCACTGTAAGTTTTTTTGCATTACTTACCATGAATAATCTAATACTATCTGCATCAACAAATTTTCTGTTAAAAGCTTCCAGTGCATCAAATGGTGCTAGAGTGTTTGCTTTGGTTAATCCTAATGACATGATGAATTTCCGTATTGCCTCTGGTTTGATTCCTCTCCTCTTCAATGCCTCTAAAGTTGGTAGTCTTGGATCATCATACCATGTAACTTTTCCTTCTTCGATCAACGGTTTGATGATTCTTTTTGATATTGGCATACCTTTGAATTCTAATCTGGAAAAAAAGCCTTGGGCTGGTTTTCTCATTTTTAATGCATCTAAAATTGCATCAATCAGCTCTTTCCTAAGTTCAAATTCTTTAGAACGAAAGGCATGGGTGACCCCATCAACACTATCTTCTATTGCAACTGCCATATCATAACTTGGCCAAATTCTATATTTTTCTCCTAAAGTGTAATGTTTTCCTTCAATAATTCTAAACAAAACTGGATCTCGCATAACTGCATTATCTGCTTTCATATCTCCACGGAATCTGACAACTGCATCTCCTGGTTTGAATTTGTCATTCATCTTTTCCCAATTTTTATTATTTTTTTCAATATTCTCCATACTACACTTGCATGCTTTTCTTTCTCTTCTGTTTTTACTAATGTCTTCTCTTTTACAGGTACAAATGTATGCTTTTCCTAAATTAATTAATTCCATTCCTTTTTCATAAAATAATTCCATGTCGTCTGATGTACTTTTTACTATGTCAAATTCTATTCCTAACCATTCTAATCCAACTTTGATTGCTGCATGATATTCCATTCTTTCAGCTTCAGGATTTGTATCATCCATTCTTAGAATAAATTTCCCTCCGTACATTTTGGCATATTCTGAATTAATGATAGCTGCTTTTGCATGTCCGATGTGTGGATATCCGTTAGGTTCTGGAGGAAATCTTGTGATGACTTTTCCTTGTTCAACATCTTTTAATTCTGGAAGCCCTTCTCTTTCTTCTATTTTTTCTTTAGGTACTAAAAGTTCTGGAAAATTTTCTTTGATTTCACTTTCTTGTTCTTCTGATGATAATTGATTAACTAAAGAAACTATTTCAGTAATATCTCCAGAAATTTCTTTTACTTTATTTCTAAATTCTGGTTTTGTTCCAAGAATTTTTCCTAAAATTATTTTATCTCTTGTTTCTCCTCCGTGTTCAAAAGCATTTTGAAGAGCCATTTTTCTAATTTCTTTTTTTGATTCTTCATCCATGTCAGTTCTTACCTTTTACAACTATACACTACGTTTAACCACAAAATCTAACAATGAAATTAACTCTGTTTTTGCAGGTCCTGAATAACTCCCTAATGATTTTTCAGCCTTTTCCGCATATTTTAGAGCCTGTTTTCTGACATTTTCTTCTATTCCCAATGATCTAATGACATCTACTGCTTTATTCAAATCATTTCTTGATATTTTTGAATTTCCAAATGCTTTTAGAATTATTTTTTTCTCATTACCTTTTGCTGATTTGATTGCCATGAGAATCGGAAGTGATTTCTTCCCTTCTCTTAGATCATTCCCTACTGGTTTTTTTGTTATCTTGGAATCTCCCATCACTCCGATAAGGTCATCAGTTATTTGGAAAGCAATTCCTAAATTTCTTCCAAATGATGAAAGGTTTGAAATGTCTTTTACTTTGTTTGTTGCACAAATTGCTCCCATTGCGCAAGATACATCAAACAATGCTGCAGTTTTTTTACCAATCATTGTGATGTATTCTGCTTGTGATGGAATTTTTCTCTCTTCAGCCATTTTTACGTCTAATAATTGACCTTCACATACATCTACACACGCTTTAGCAAGTCTAGATACTAGTTGAATGGTAGCATTAGATGATAATTTTGAATCCGTAATGACTTGAAATGCTTTTGAAAATAAAACATCTCCTGCAAGTATTGCAATTGGCATCCCAAATTTTTTATGTACTGTAGGAACTCCATGACGCATTTCATCATTGTCCATTATGTCGTCATGAACTAATGTAAAATTATGAACCATCTCTACTGCGCTTGCAGCAGGCATTGCATTGGATACTTTACCTTTTAAAATTTGACAGCTTCTGATTACCATATATGGTCTAAGTCTTTTTCCACCATTTACAATTAAATGTCCTGCCGCATCATAGAGTTTCTTTGGATTCCCTTTTAATTTTGAATTTAGATGCTTGTTTACTATTTTGGCATTTTGTTCCATTTGTTTAGTTTTATTCATTTACTAATCTCCATTTGTCATTTGGTAGATGAATTCTAATTGCTTTTTGTAATTCATCATGCACTTCACTATTCATCCATGTAGATAAGATATTTGCATGTTTTTCAAGCATAGATTTATCGGATTTTTCCAATAATTCCAATGCGATAAGCATCCATGGACAATAGATTTGTGGATTTTTCTTTAATTCTGCAATTAGTTCTTTAGATGAAATCCATTTAATTTCATCAATCTCCCCTTCAATTTCTTTTAATTCTGTAGATTTGTCAATTATGCCAATTAGAGTTCCACATATTTCATTTTCAGATCCTACATCTTTGTATGGAACATGATATTCAAATTTGTGTAAATATTCTAATGTGCCATCAATTCCAAGTTCTTCAGGCATTCTTCTTTCTCCTGATGAAACATAAGTTTCTGATTCTCTTGGATGGCTTGCAAATGTCCCATCCCAATCATTGGGCCATAACATTTTGTCTTTAGCTCTTTTTGTAAGAACTAATCTTCCATCATCATCAAACAATAATGCAGTAAATGCTCGATGTAATTTTCCATTTGGTAAGTGACACTTTACCTTTTCTTCACTTCCTATTGGATTATCGTTTTCATCCACTAAAATTACAAATTCTTCAGACATTTCTTTTACCTCTAAACAGTGTTCCTTCAAATGTCTTATTTTTAACCGCTTTCACAATTCTTTCAGGTTTGTTACCGTTTGCAAAGAACACACTCATTCCCATCTTTGCAATTTTTGATGCTTCTTCAACTTTCCTAGTCATACCACCAGTAACATCCATTTTATTTTCAGAAATGGATGGATGTTCACCCTGTAATTCATAAATCAGTTTTTTTGTTTTTAAATCTGAATACAATCCATCTTCGTTTAATGCAAAAATACAAAGTCTAGGTTTTAGAATTTTTGCAAGATGAGTCATAATCTTATCTCCAGATAAAATGTATGTTTTTTTTTGACCATACCATAACGCATCTCCATATGTGACTGGAATCAAGTCTGATTTTGCAATTTTTTCAATTTCTTTAATTTTTTTAGTAATGGGTTTATTTCCAGACATGAAATCAGTTGGAGGAAGACAATATGGATTTAATTTGTTTTTTAGTAACGAATCTAAAATAATTTTATTTAATTCAATCATTGAATTTTTAACAATTGCAACTCCTTTTGGATCATGTCTTTTTTCTTTTGTATGCATATCGTATTTTACAGACCAATAATGTCCATAAGATCCTCCTCCATGAACAATGATTATTGGTTCATTGATTTTTCTCAAACTTTTAGAAAGATTATCTATTGTTTTTTTCCTAGCAGACAATGGCTTTTCTTTATTTGTAATAATGGAACCGCCTAATTTTATTAGAATCATATTCTTCAAAATTATTTGATCAATTAAAAAGTATCCAGACCTTTAAAATCAATTTTAACTGAAAAACAATCGTAATTCTTATCTTTGAATTGATTAATGGTATGTTCCAGATTTGATTCGTTTGTAAGAGCGTAGATACATCCTCCTCCTCCTGCACCAGTAATTTTTGCACCAAATGATTCAGTTTGACCTATTTGGATCATTTCTCTTAATTTATCATTAGAAATTCCTATTGTTTCTAGATATTCTTGATTTTCTCTAACTTTAGTCCCTAATTTTTTAACATTATTTTCTATCAATAATTCTAAAACTTCTTCAACTAATTTTGATTCTTTTTTACATAATAAAGAAAATCTCATTTCATCCTTTTCCTTAAATTGCCTTACTTCACCAACTACTGATTCTGTGGAATGCTCAATGTTTGAGTTGGCAATTACTAGATGAAAATTAGGCTTGGATTCTATTTTATGAAACCCATTTTTTTTATCATATTCCATAATTCCACCATAGGTACAGACAGTACAATCAGCTCCTGATGTATTTTCAAAAATTGTTTTTTCAGCTTCTATTGCTAGAGCGAGAATTTCTTCATTAGATGTTTTTCTAAATAATCTTGAAATCGCAGCAGCCCCTGCTACACAACAAGCAGATGATGAACCTAGGCCTACTCCTAATGGAATGTCTGATTCCACAATAATTTTAATCCCTACATTTTCATTCTTTAACATTTTATCTGCCAAATAATAAAATGGTTTTAATGGTGAATTAATTTCTGAAATTGATTTTCCAGGTTCTAATTCTAAATTTCCAATGTTTGATTGAATAGATATTTTTCCACCTTCCATTTTTTCCGCAGTTACAGTGACTCTTTTGTTAATTGCACATAGAATTGCTTTTACTCCATATACTACAAAATGTTCTCCAAAAAGAATTACTTTTCCTGGTGCAGAAGCTTTGGATTTCAATTAAACATTAAAATTTTAAAAATCATCGATTTCTTCTTCAGTAATCTTTGTTTCGAAATCATCTATTTCTTCTTTCATTGGTTCATTCTCTTTTAATTCTCCTCTTTCAATTAGGATTTGACGTACCAATAACCAGTAAACTGTAGCTAGAGCTTTTCTTCCTCTGTTGTTTGCTGGAATAATTACATCCAGATTAGATGTGATGTTGTCTGTATTTGCAATTCCGATAATTGGAATACCTGCATTTGTTGCTTCAATAATTGCTTGCTCATCTACCTGTGGATCTGAAATTAAAACTAATTTTGGTTCAATGTAATATGGTAATGATGGGTTCGTTAGTGTTCCTGGCATGAATCTTCGAAGTAATTTTTTAGAGCCTAAACTTTCACAGAATTTTTCAATCGGTGTTTCTGCATATTGTCTGCCGGAACATACTATGAGGTTTTCAGTACCTACTCTATTGATGAATTTGGCTGCTGTCTTAATTTTTTCTAATGTAATGTCTAAATCAAGCATGTATAGTCCTTCAGGACTTGCTTTAGTGATGAATGATTTCATGAATTTAGTCTTAACTTGAGTGCCTACCCTAATTCCGGTAGCTAAAACCATCTTTTTGATGTCTATTCCTTCAGCTTGTTGACTCATGACGATTTCAGATCTCTGCCATACCGCGTATTAAATCATGCTCTGATAGTCGTAATAATTCATTAAGTTTTGCCACTCTTTCTCCTCCAACAATGCCCACTTTGAGCATTTTTGACTTTGTAGCAATACCAATATGAGATATTTGAGAATCTGTAGATTCTCCAGATCGATGCGATGTGATTAGTTTAATATTATTTTTTGTGGCTTCCTCGGAAAATTCAAAGGCATCAAAAAGACTCCCTGCTTGATTAACTTTCAAAATTGCAGCATTACATGATTTTACTTCAATTGCTTTTTTTAGGATATTTTTGTTTGTCACAGTCAAATCATCTCCTACTACCAATATGTTTGGGAATTTTTTTGTTAATTCTGACATGTCCTCAAATGCCTCTTCATGAACTGCATCCTCAGCATAAATTAATTTAAATTTCTCCATAATGTTTGCTGCAAAGTCAATTTGCTCTCCAGTTGAATTTTCAAAGCCTGCTCTGTCATAAACATACTTTTCTTTCTTATCATTCCATTGTGTTGAAGATGCAAAGTCAACCCCTAATGATACTTCTTTTCCTAAAGTGAATCCTAAATTTTCACATGCTTTTGCAGAAATTTCTAATGCCTTTTGATTTTCTAATTTTGGTGCCCAACCACCTTCATCTCCTCTGCCATTTGTAAAGTTAGGATCTTCTTTTTCTAAAACCCGACGTAATTCTTTATGAACTGATAAATTAGTTTCAATGGCATCTTCAATAGTTTTTGAGCCTGTAGCACAAATTAATATTTCTTGAATATCTGGAGTTCCAGGACCTGCATGTGCACCACCTCCTAAAATATTTCCTAATGGAAATGGAAACTTGAATGATGATTCAGATGAGAGTACCTTAAACAATGGTTCATCTATCACCTTTGAAGCTGAATCCATGGATGCAATTGTAACTGCAAATGCTAATGCACCTCCGATTACTGAATAGTTTGTAGAACCATCCAATTTTTTTAGAACATCATGAATACCTTTAAGATCTGATGATTCTAAACCAATAAATTTTTGAGCATTTTCTTTTAGTATTTTAAGACTTTCTTCAGGTTTGCCATTTGGAAAACTAACTGCTTCATATTTCCCTACACTTGCACCTGATGGGGCACACACTCTTCCTAAAAATTTGTTATCAGATTGAACATCGACTTCAATTGTTTTACTACCTCTACTGTTGTATAGAATACGTCCTTCAATTGAGGATATTTTAGCCAAGTTATTCTAACTCAGATAGAACTTCTTGTTTTCTTCTCTGAATTGCTTCATAAAATGGAATTACTTGTTGT
>JABMOR010000023.1 GCA_013203245.1 Candidatus Nitrosopumilus sp. | reverse complement strand
ACCATGCAAAGTAAAAGCATGTATACGATGTTTAGCATCGGTCAAATGCTTCCTTCATTCATGAATTGGGGTGCTTACAAAACTACTATCAGTAGTAATGGAAGAATTTCTATTCCTGAAGCTGAACGCAATGCCCTAGGTTTAGGGGATGGTGATTTAGTCCAAGTCATTATCTTACCAATAGCAAAAAAATCAAAAAATAAGGAGGTGAAACAATGAGTAAGAACGAAACAACACAAACAAAATCACAAGATCTATTTTCTGTATATCAAGAAAATGTAGACAAACTCTTCACTGGTATTAAACAATCAGTACCCCAATATCATCAGTCAATCACTAATGTACAACAGGAATACCTTCAAGCATATGAAAATGTAGTAGATTCAACTATCTCCCTACAAAAAGAATATGTAAAGAAAACAGGTATTGCAGCAAACATTCCTGAAGCAACATTAAAGGTAATTCATGATACAACTGAAGAATTTGTAAAGGCAGCTTCTATACAAAATCAAGTGACACTTGCAACTATCGATGCAACACAACAGAATATTAAAACATTCAACGATAATGCAAAATCATTTGCTGACCTAAACAGAAACATTCTAAAATCTTGGATTTCTGCATTCACTACAAAAACAAACTAGTGAATCATCTATTTTTTTAATTTTTTCTTTTTTTATGATCTTTCAGCCAACCATTTTCCTAGCTCAGGTAATACTTTTTTCTGAGACAGGGAACTAGCTATCATACCTACATGTCCAGTTGGATACATTCTCAAGGTTTTATCTTCACTCCCAATGGCGTAATGGAGAGGCATACTACACACTGGCGAAACTAAATGGTCTCCAACTGCAATTTGTGTGAATGTGGGCATGTCTATTTTTTTTAAATCTATGCGCTCTCCTCCAACATACATTTTATTCTGAATTAACAAATTATCTTGATAGATATCTTTGATCCACTGCTTGAATAATTCTCCTGGTATTGGCGGTGTATCCCCTAACCATTTTTCAACTCTGAGGAAATTATCTACATATTTCTTATTGTCTATATTTTTGAAAAATTTTACATATTTTTCAATTCCTTGCTCAAATGGCTTTAGAACTGAGAAACAATAGTACATGAATTCTGGAGGCATATTGCCTATGATGTCTACCATTTTGTCTACATCCATGTGTTTGGCAAGATTGCTGATTACTGTGGTATCGCGCCATCCGTCAATTACTGGGGCTGTTGCAATGTAATTTTTTACGCTTTCTGGATGTAATGCTGCATATGCAGTTGCAATTGTCCCTCCAGTACAATATCCTTGAATTGAAATTTTTTCATTTGATGATTCATTTTTGATGTGTTCTACAGCAGAATCTAAATATCCATTTACGTAATCATCAAAATCTAGATACTTGTCCATACTAGTTGGTGATCCCCAATCTAACATGTACAAATCAAATCCTTGCAAAAGTAAATTTCTGACCCAACTTTTTTCCGGTTGAATATCTAATATGTGGTATCTATTGATTAATGCGTAAGAAATTAGCAATGGTGTCTTGTGTTGTTTTTCTGTAAGTGGTCTATAATGTAATAATCTAGTTTTATCTAATTCATGAACTATGTCGTGTGGTGTTACTTCCAAACTAATTTCATCTGGGGCTGATACTAGTTTTGGAGCATCCATTACATTTTTAGTAAATTTTAACATCTCTTCTATGATTTTTGGATCTATCCGTGATTCACTATTCATTTTTTTGACATCTCTTTTTTCTTTAATTCTAATTCTAGTTTGCCTACTCTTTTCTTAAGTGAGTGCATTTCTTTGTATACCTCATCCATCTCTTCTTTACTTGGAAGATTTGCTGATTGTAAAATTACATTTGTAATATTGTTCCAATGTTTAGTTAATTCAAGCTCTTTTGAAACAAGTTTCCCATAATTTGCCCCAAATTTTTTTGAGTCAAACAATTCCGTAAAATCATTATCAAAAATATCTATCCAGATTCTTTTGAAAGTCTCAATCTGTTCTACATCTTGTGGCACATCAGGAGCTTTTAGATTCACTTTCTTTTGAGCGACTTCCCATGCACTTGCTAATTGTTTATAATATTCTGTAAGGTATTCATTGAATCCCATTAAATCTTCATTAATTTCAATTAATTCTGTGGTTATTTTTTTTGAATTGGTAGCAAATGCTCTCATGGGGCCTGTCGATGTTAATGCCTGTGGTTTGCTGGACATCAAATGCATGATATCTGTCCAAAATAACGACAAATGCTTGTAGTAATCTGTAATATCTTTTGAGGATTCTTCTTGCACAGATATCAATTATCACAGATCGCAATAAATAGTTCGATTGCTAAATTAGACCCATGGATAATGTTGACGAGCTTGAAAAAATATGCCGTAAAATTATCGCTTTAGACTCCAAAATGCGTTCAGCTAGGCTCATCAATAGTAGGGGGCATCTTACAGCTGGTGGAATGAAGGATGGTATATTGTCTCTTGAATCTCAAAAACAAGATGAAATGATGTTCATGGAACTTGCATTACGTGTTAGAATGAGACATGAATTTGATGGAGAATTTGGTAAAGTGCATTTTTCAATGTCTTATCGAGATAAAGTAATCGTCATGAGTTTTCCTTTGAATAATGATAATGTATTGTTGTTATCTTGTGAAAAAGATATTGATTTTGGCAAACTGCCTTTCGAAGTTCTAAAAATTATTGAACCGTTGAAAAAATCTCCAATGAACACGTTCTAATCGTAACAACTTAATTCATCGTTTCAAATTACTAGTCATGGGTTTAGAGCAATATGTAATCTGGTCTGAAATTGATTCTTTAATTGAACTGCTTTCTAATTTTATTTTAAAATCTAAGAAAGAATTTTCTAGTATTTCAACTCTGAGCCGAGGTGGGTTGATTCCATCTCGTTTGTTGGCCGATTATTTAGGCATAGAAAAAATATTTGTGGATGAAAAAATAATTTCTTCTAATTCCATATTTGTTGATGATATTTTTGATTCTGGTAAAACTTTTGATAAAATCATTTCAATATCTGAGGATCCTTCAAAATTACTTTATGTTACTTTGTTTGCAAGGCGTGGAAAAAAATTCCCACCACAATTAATCTATGGGAAAGAAACTGACAATGATGCTTATGTTGTGTTCCCTTGGGATAAAATAGAATTTGAAATGTCTCAGAAGAAGTAATTTACTTATTCGTCATCCTTCATCATTTGTCTTAATCCTGCACATCTATTTCTTATAGTAACTTCGGTAACCCCTGATGCAATTGAGATATCTTTTTGAGATTTGACTTCCCCTGTACTAATACATGCAAGATAAAGTGCAGCCGCTGCAATTCCCATTGGGTCTTTTCCTGCAACTATGCCCATTTCTTTAGCTCGATTTAAAATCATGATTGCTTTACGTTTGCTTTTTTCGCTTAGTTCTGCAATACTTGCAATTCTAGACACTCCTCTTACAGGATCAACTACTGGCATTTTTAATTCAAGTTCTCTAAAAATTAATCTATAACATCTTGCAACATCTTTTCTTCTAATGTTAATTCCCTTTGCAATGTCATCTAATGTTCTAGGTGTTTCAGTATTTCTACATGATGCATACAGACAAGCGGCTACTAATCCTTGAATTGAGCGACCACGAACTAATTTTTTCTCCATTGCTTTTCTGTAAATGTAAGCAGCTTTTTCAATCACTGCATCCGTTAATGCAAGTTTATCTTTTAATTTGTCCATTTCATTAAGTGCTTGTCTCAAATTTCTATCTGCAGATGTATGAGCTTGACTTCTACTATCCCAAGTTCTTAGTCTCTCAATTGAACTTTTTACACTTGCAGATAGTGGCTTTCCTGTAGCGTCTTTATTTGCAGCGCCAATAACTGTTGATAACCCCATGTCGTGCATCATCAGAGATGTTCCAGCTCCTGTTCTAGCTTTATTTCCTTCATCATTTGAAAAGGAACGCCATTCAGCACCTGTATCTGTAATCTTATCTGTAACTACTAAGCCACATTTACTACAGCATAATTCTCCTGTGTTTTGATCTGTAACTAATTTCTTATCTCCACAAGATGGACATTTCGGAATTGACATCATTGTATTTCTAAGCATGATACTAGTAATTGCAAAAATAGCTTATTATTCATTCTACCAAATATCTGCAGGTTAATTGTGTGTAGGTTGAGCTAACCCTTATTCTAATTTTTTAGAACATAACCTTGTTTTGTAATTTTAGCTTAGCAAACAATATGCATATGCTGGAACAAATGATGGATACATAATATTATTTTCTTCACTAACATGTTTCAATCCTATAGAATGACCTAACTCATGTGTCATGATAGTTTCAACACTGTTTACATCGTACAATTGAAAACTTCCATCACAATTGTAATCTCCTAACGTAACCTCCACTACTCCTTTTCCTAGATGTGCATGTCCTAATACTCCATCTCCTATATCGCGAACTACCCATGTTACCCAAACATTTGCTTCATGTTTTTGATTTGTTACTTCAAACTCCATTCTTGCATTTTGATTATCTGTACTCAAATCTTGCTTTTCCCAAAAAGCAAAAGAATTCTTCAATGTACTAACATGATCTAATGGAAGTCCGTTTGGTTGGTCATTGATGAATACCTTGTAATGAATAATGTATACTCCGTCATCGATTTGATATGTTGGGTCTGGAAATTTTTCTGATGCTTTTTTTACTTCCTCCTCAAAATTCCATTTGATGTAATCTCTGAGGAATTTCTTTATGACGTCTTGACTTGGATTGGGATATTCTATGTATCTTTTTTCTTTGATGATGTTGTTAGAAATATCTCTAAGGTATTTTTCAAATAAATAAAACTCGTGATCTAATTCCTCTTGAGATTTCTGCTGTTTATTTTCAATTGCAATCAGAATTAATCCATTTTCAATTAGGTATTGGATTCCTGATACAAATGCATCATCGTTTATCTGATTATCTGCCCACCATCCTGCATTATTTTTTACCCATTCTGGAATATTTTCATCTGATTGTTTCAATGTCTCAACTGGAGGGATTTGAATAACTTTGTTTTCTATTAAATATCTCAAGGCTGAATTAAACTCTAAATCTTTTATCTTCCCCTCTGACCACCATTTAGCAATTGGTTTTATCCATTCAGGAATGGATGAAATTTGTACTTTTACTGTTTCATCTGGTTTTTCAGTTGGGATGTATGGGTATTTCAAAATCACACTGTTGATGAAGTTTTTGTAATTGTTTATTATGATGCTATTTGGTTTTTCACTTGATGCTTTTTCAAAATATGTTATTGATTCTTGATACTCTCCTAAATTCCCAAAACCTACGCCCATCCCTGTTAATGCGATTACATCATTTGGTTTGTACTGTAATACCTTGAAGAATAGTTTTAGGGAATTAGTATGTTCATCAAGATTACTCTGAGCAATTCCCTTCATTTTTAGAGTTGAGATATTATTTGGAAATATCTCCAATATTTCATCATAGATTGTGATTGCTTCTTTGTATTCTCCATTAACAAAGTGTTCTTTAGCTAGATTGAACATTTGCTCTGGGTCTTCAGATGTCTGTGCAAATATGGTTTCAAATGATATGGTTGAAGTAAATAAAATTGCCAATACAAAATAAAAAATATTCCTCATATCTTTTTTCATGTTTTTATTTTGTTTATAGTTTATTTCTAATTTACACTTTTTACAGGCTCGTTTTTACACACTGTGATTAAATAATACACATACTTTAGAAAATCTTTAATTCACTAATCATTATGTGATTTTATATTGACAAATATTGGTGCTGGCGAAATCATTTATGATTTACGTAAAAAGATTCAAGAAATTCAGGCCAATCTGGAACAATTAGGTACAACTCCTACTGATATACCTGAGATGATTACGTCTGCAAATTTACTGCGCTCAAACGAGTATCTTTCAAATACAAATGAACAGAAAACAAAATTATTAGTTGCTTATGAGCAATATTCTGCAGCCCTTGAGGAATTACTTTTGACAGTTTTTGACATACAAAAAGATCTTAAAGAAATTCTAAAAGAACAATCTTCTCTAATCTCAAATTCTTCAAAAAAACAATCAAAACCTAAGAAAAAATAATCTTATTTTGATAAATGAATTATATCTCCTGCAATAATTCTATGACTTTTATTGTTCTCTGATACTACCAATGCTCCATCATCATCAATTTTAATTGCTTTTCCTTTAATTTTACTATCTGATGTATTCAATTCAACATTTTTACCTATTGTTGATGATCTCGCTGTCCACTCTGAAATTATTTTCTTTGTTTGTTTTGCATTGAGCGACTTGTATATTTTTTCTAATTCTACTAGAAACGTTTGCACTAGTTGAATTGGTTTGATGTTTTGTTTTTGGTCACTAAGTGACGCTACTCCGTAAAAATTTGGAGTTCCTTTGAGTGATTTTTCAATTTGTTTTGCATTTACATTAAAATTTATGCCTACTCCTAAAACTAAATTTTCAATTTTATTTGATTCCAGTGATACATCTACTAGCATTCCTGCTACTTTTTTGCCTTTAATTGTTAAATCATTTGGCCATTTTAATTCAGGTTGAATAGAAAATGTTTTTTCTATTGCAATTGATAATGCAAGTGCTGATGCAATGGGAAATAATGTTGTTATGGAAATATCAAATGTTGGATGCAATATGATTGAAATCCATATTCCTCCTTTAGGTGAAATCCATTTTCTTCCAGATCTGCCACGACCCCCAGTTTGTTTTGCTGCAACTATCACTACTCCGTTATTTACAACATCTTCTGCCATTTTTAATGCCTGATTTTGTGTAGAATCAATTGAATCAAAATAGTATGCATGTTTTCCGATGATTTTTGTTTTTAGATTTGTAGTTATTTCCCAAGGAAGCAATAATTCTGAATTTGATATCAACTTGTATCCTAGTTTCTGCTTTGATTCTACTGTATACCCTAATTCTTGAATTTTTTTAATATGTTTCCACACTGCTACTCTACTAATTCGTAACACGTCACTCAAATCTTGGCCTGACAGATATTCCGTATTGTGAGTTTGTAAAAATTTCAGTACTTTGAGTAATCCTGGATTATCAAATGAATTGTAAATCAACTATGGGTTATTTTTATCTCAAGTATAAAACACACTCTAGAATCCAATATCAAAATCAAATCCTCTATCATCCATGCCTCCATCATCCATGCCTCCATCAGGCATATTTTCTTGTGATACATAATCTGACATTCCAATTCCAATCATACTAAACATCATTGAAAACATCATCATATCCATCATTCCAAAAAACATCATTGTTGGGAGTAATGACTTGTTTTCTTCCATTTTTTGTTGGAGTTTTTGTTTGTCTCCACTCTGATAAATTGATTGCATTTCTTTCCATTTATTTTGTATCTGTATAATTTTTCTATCTAATTCCATTGAACCCTCTTCGGTAATTTTTAATTCAATTTTTTTACCAAACCATCCTTTTTTTTCCTCCACTGTGATGTAATTTTTCTTTTCTAATTCTTCTAAAATTGAATTTAATTCTTCTGCTGTAATTTTTGTTTCACTTTGTATGTTTGAAAATTTTATTTTACCTCTTCTAATTGATCCTAACACAATAACGTCTTTTGGCTCTGTTTCCATGACTATTTGATATTTTTATAATTAAAATACCCTGTGATTTTATTTATATTTGATTTTTTGATTTTAATTCTGATATTACTTGTTTGACGCCTTCTTTATAATTTGGATATTTGAATTCATATATTTTTGATATTTTTTTATTGGATACTTTCATCGATGTAGTTAATAATTTTATTAAATCTCCTCCTAATACTGCTTTAGCTAAAAACACTGGGACATTTCCTGGACGTTTTGCATTTATTTGATCTGCTGTAAAATCTGAAAATTCTTTAAAAGTTATTGGCATTGAATCTGCAATAATAAATGACTCTCCAAATGAATTGCTCTCAAGTACTGCAATCATACTTCCTACTGCATCATCTACGTGAACAAATCCTTTGTAATAATTTCCTCCTTTTGGCATTCTGAATGTATTTTTTTTCAATCTTTTGATTAGCATGTGGTGAAACCACCCGTCTTCTCCATAAACATCACCAAAATGAACAACTGCAAAATCTATTTTATGATTTACTGCGTTGTTTTTTAGATATTTTTCTGCATCTAATCTAATTTTGACAAAATTTGTATTTGGATTATATTCTTGACTTTCATCAATTACTTTTTCTCCAGTTTCTCCGTACACTCCTAATCCTGAAATATATATTATTGATTTTGTAATTGATTTGATTTCATTAAACAGCATTTTTGTGCCTTCTAGATTCACTTTTTCTAAAATTGTTTTGTTTTTTTCTAATGGTGTATGTGATGCCAAATGAAACACACAATCAAATTTCAAATCTTTGAAATCTATTTTTTTATCAGTCAAATCCCCGTAAACTATCTTTGATTTTGAATTTCCATTTTTGCCTTTACGGATTAAACTAGTTACTTCATATCCTTTTTCAATCAACACTTCTACTAGTCTTGAACCGATAAACCCTGTTGCCCCTGTCACTAAAATTGATTTTGCCAATATTATTTTCTATTTTTTTTTACATTTATTGTATTTGTACGTATTTTACTAGTGCCACGCGTTAATTTAAAAATTATATGCGACATTGTTGAAATATTGTCATGAACCAAGATTCACATTCTGATGAAAAAATAATCGATATCCTATCTATGAAAACTATTGCTGTAATTGGAATGTCTAAGAATTCCTCAAAAGCGGCCCATTATGTCCCAAAATATCTTATTGATCATGGATATGATGTCACTCCTGTAAATCCAACTGCTGATATAATTTTAGAAAAACAATGTTATGGTTCAGTTTCTGAAATTAAGGGGCGTGTTGATATTATTGATGTATTTCGACCGTCAGATCAAATTTCTTCAATTATTCGTGATTGCATTGCAAAAAAACCCAAAGTCATATGGTTACAAGAAGGCATTCATGATTTTGAATCTGAAGAATTAGCTAGACAAGCAGGAATCACTGTTATTTTCAATAGGTGTATGTTGGCAGAACATCAGAGATTATCATTATGACTGATTTTGAAAATTTTTATCATGATTTGTTAGTGTTTGTTAAAAAATATGAAAATCAAAACATTCCTCTAAAAATAGAAAAAGATCTTGATAATGACATTGTTAAAATTTTTGGAGAAAAAATTACTTCTTTAGCTAGAGCTCAAAATGGCCTCAATGATGTGACCGAACTTGCATACACAACTGCCGAACATCATCCATATTGGAATTTAATTTACAATTGCTCTGAAATCACAAATAGTGTTTTAGAAAAATGGAAACAATCTCTCTCAGAAGAAGATCTGTCTGATATCGAATGGGCTATCAGAGAACTTGATGAAACATTGAAAAAAATAAAAAATAAAGCATCTTCCAATTCCTAGACAGAGATAAATATTCTGAAATGATCCTTATTCCATGCCAATAAAGATAGGATTAATTGGTAAAACCAACACTGGGAAGACTACTTTTTTCAATTCTGCCACACTGTCTTCTGAAGAAATTTCATCATATCCGTTTACTACCAAATCTCCTGTATCTGGTGTAGCACATGCAATTACACTATGCGTGCATCCTGAATTTAAAATTCAAGATAATCCTAATAATTCCAAATGTCTTGATGGGTGGAGATACATCCCAATCGAATTAATAGATTTACCTGGGCTCATCAAGGATGCTTGGAAAGGTAAGGGGTTGGGAAATCAATTTTTGTCTATTGCTGCACAATCTGATGTACTACTTCATGTTGTTGATGCGTCAGGAGGAATTGATTCAACTGGAAAAATAACTGAAGTTGGAACTGGAGATCCGATATCTGACTTTGCAGATATTGAAGAAGAGCTAATCATGTGGTATCATAAAATACTTGAGGGTAATCGGGACAAAGTTTCAAAATTAATCAAAACTGGTACGGATATTTCAGATGTTATAACTGATCTTTATCGTGGAATTGGTGTAACTAAAATTCATGTTAAAGAAACATTTCGCGCAACTAATTTAGAAGAAAAAGATTTTGATGATTTTGATATGATTGATACTAAAAAATTTGCATCTTACCTTAGGAAAATTTCAAAACCTACGTTAATTGTTGCTAACAAAGTTGATGTTGAAGGTGCCGACAAAAATTTTGCCCGATTGAGAGAGCGATATAATGATTTAATTGTAATTCCAGTTAGTGGCGATAGTGAATTTGTTCTTAGACGTGCTGAACAGAAAGGTCTCATAAAATATTCTCCTGGGTCTGAAACATTTGAAATTGTAAAATCAGATGAACTCAATGAAAAACAAAATAATGCATTAAATTTTATCAAACAAGGAATAATGGGTGAATACATGAGGACCGGTGTTCAGTTTGCAATTAATGTTGCTGTTTTCAAACTACTCAAAATGAATTCAATTTATCCTGTAGCTGATGAAAAGAATCTTTCAGATAAAAAAGGTAGAATCTTACCTGATTTGATCTTGTTAAAGGATGGTGCCACAATAAATGATCTTGCAAAAGAGATTCATTCTGATTTGACAAAAGGATTACTTTATGGCAAAGATTTGAGATATAATTTGAGACTACCTACTGATTACCAACTAAGAGATAGAGACGTTGTATCTCTAGTTAGTGCAATCAAAAAATAATCTGATTACTGAATTTCTTTCTTTAATTTAGCTAAAACATTGTTTGTCATTTTTAACAAACCGTCTATGCTTGGGTCTCCCTCAAAATTTATCGTCATATGATGTAATTCCCAAAAGTGGACATAACCACTTGTGTGTTATATTGTATGACAATCAATAATTTGAGCCTAGGTGATATTGTTTCCAATTTGTTCAAATGATGTGTCTGAAACTCTCAAACCCTTGAATTTCTCGGGCTGAATGATTTTTGCTAAAATATCAATTCCTTCCACGGTTCGTATGCTT
>JABMOR010000022.1 GCA_013203245.1 Candidatus Nitrosopumilus sp. | reverse complement strand
TGAGATAGCAAGTTAATGAAATAATCTAATGAATTAAGAATGAAGACCGGGTCTAGAGGGATTCTGACCCTCGACAACCGGATTAAAAGTCCGGTGCTCTACCTGGCTGCGCCATAAACCCACCGAAATGGATACCTTAATTGTATAATTTAGTCTTTTACAAAAGATTTTGTTGTGGCAGAAACTTTTAATCTGGCATTTTGACTCTAACAACTTGTGCCCTTGTAGTATAGCCCGGTCTAGAATTCGGCCCTGTCACGGCTGAGACGCGTGTTCAAATCCCGCCGAGGGCGCCATTATTTCTATTTTCAACATTTTGCATTCAATTTTATCGATCAGAATTTTATTTGAATAAATAATTATTGAAAAAGGATTTTCAAATGATTGATACCACAAGAATATTAAAATTCAGGCAATTTTATTAAAATTTGTTGTCTGAAGAGAAAAAAGAATCTGAAGTAGAAGTAAAATCCACTGAAGATTCTTTATCTGAAAATACTATAGATGAAACTGTAAAACTTGAATCCAAAACAGCAGAAGATGTAACAAAAGCAGTAGAAGAATCTAAAGTGGCAGAATCTGCAATAGCAAAAGCAGAAGCAGCAATCAAAGCAGTAGAAGAGGCAGAAAATGCAGTTAAAGAAGCACTTGCAAAAGCAGCAATAGCAAAAGCAGATGCGGAAGCAGCAGCTGAAGAAGAATACAAAGCAATTGCAGCTGAAGTAAAAGCAGATGCTGCAACAAAATCAGTTTACACCTTTAAGAGAAAAGGAGAAGAAATTTTTAGACGTGAGATGGGCGAACCCGAATTCTTTTTAGATAAAAAAGATAGATTCCCTAGACCAATTCTTTCTGCTGAACAACAAGAATCTCTGACAAGATTAGCTGAGATTCCCCATGATCAAACTCCTGAATATGTACCTGAACATGTTCTTAGTCCAGAATTTGGTGGAGTTTCAAATTATGAACGTGGAGTTGATTCCTTTTTAGAGGAAATTAAACAAAAACTAGAACGATTAAAAAATGATCCTGATGCAACTGTAAAAGAAATTAGAGCGACAGAGAATGAAATTGTTTACTTAGAATCTTTACATGAAAATTTCTATATTGGAATGAATGTTTTTAGAACTGCTAAAGGTGGTCGGGATAGGATTAAAGCATAATAGGTGTATGGTTTGAGTCAAGTATCTTTTGATGTAGTGAATGCACGAGTAACTTTCAAAAATATTCCAATACATACGATGTCAAAATTTTCTTTTAAAGATATACCTGCAGCTTGTGCAGAATTTAAAAAAATCCCTGGTGTTGAGGAATGCATTATTATTCAAACTGCTACTAGAGTTGAAATATTTACAGTAAGCAATGTTGAAACTGATGATTCTCCTGATGCAAGAAGAGCAGAAGGTAAAGCACTTGTGTTAAATCAAGTTAAAGATACTTGGGTATCTTTATCCTCATTAGAACAAATTGATATTGATCATTTTGATCAAACACTTGAAGTTTACAAAGGCGATGATGTCTATTTACATCTATTAAGATTAGCATCTGGCTTAGATTCTTTAGTTGTTGGATGGCAAAGCGTTTTTGATGATATTGTAAAATCTTTGGAAACAGCAAAGATTGCAGGCACATCTGGTAGTATTCTAAATAAATTATTTGAAAGTGTTATTCGATTGGCTACTAGAATAAGAGATACTACAGGAATATCAAAAGATGTTGTTTCATTGGGTGATGTTGCAGTAAAATTAGTTGATGAAAAAACAGGGCTTGATTCTAAGAAAAAAGTATTGGTAATTGGAACAGGTGAGCCTGCAGCAATGCTTGCAAAAACTTTGAAGAAAAAAGATATTAATTTTGATGTGACCAGTAGAAGCTTAGAGCGAGCAACTGGCTTTACAACTATTCTTGGTGGAACACCTGTTGATTTTAACGATGTTTTAGCAGGATTTGATAAATATGATATTGTTTTTGTTGCAACTACCTGTGATTATTTCTTAATCACATATGATAGAATCCGATTAGTTATGGAAGAAAAGAAAAAAGGAACACTCGTTTTGGATTTATCTGATCCTAGAGCTGTTGATGAAGGAATTACAGCACTTCCTGGAATTAAATTATTGTTCAGAGATCAGGTTGCAGAAATTTATGATGAAAGTGTAAAATCTAGAGTGGATATTGTTCCAGCAGTAGAGAAAATTATAGAAAAAGAACTTCCAGTTCTAGCTGCTAGAATGAAAAGACTAGATGCTTAATTTTTGTTATATCCCTTGTTTTCTTAAGAGAAACTGCATAACAGCTTCTTTGGAATAATCTATTCCATGTTCATCATCAGTGTGCTTTCTAAAATCATCAATAACTGTCTCCATTTCACCTTCAACTACAAAATCACATTCAAACCCATAATCATTACACTTGAGTTTTGCCATATTTTATAGAAAAATTATCAATATAAAAGTCAGATGTATGTAATTTTTAAGTTAAATCTATTTTGAATCCCAGAATTGAGAATTAGTATTTATCAATTATTTATCCGTATGATTCAAACTTAATTCCAAAACTTCCATCCGGCTTTTTTTCATGTTCTGTAACAAATCCTTTAGGGCCTAAGTATTCAATCACCCCATCAATTGTTCCTTGATATCCGCAAATGTAGATGATGGTATTTTCTGGAGTTAATTCTTCGCCTACCATTTCTTCTACAGGTGATAATCCTGATTTTTTATCAGGCTTGAAGAATGATTCTACTCTGCCTACGTGACCATTCCAAGATCTGTTGAAAAATTCTTTTGGTCTACTGATTGCAGATTTGTATCTAAAATTCCATTTGTCTCTTCCTCTTTTTTCACTTTCTAATTCTAAATCTGTTAAGAGACGTTTGTAACTTAATTCATCAACATAACTTGCACCATGAAGTACAACTACTTCTCGTTTATCATTAGTATCGTGAAAATGTTTTGCAAATGCAATGAATGGTGCTAATCCAGTACCTCCTCCAACACAGATTATTCTTCTATTGTCTTTTTGTCCGTTTGGTAACTTGTCGCTAATTTGTAAAGCAGCTCCTGTAGGATCCCCGAGAGATACTTCATCCCCCACACTTAGATAAAATAATTCAGTTGTTACGCGACCTGGAAGTGGTTTTCTAACCCATCTAATTACAAATTCAAAATAATCTCTATTTTCTGCGTGTGATGCAATTGAATATGCTCTTCGAACAATTTTTTTCTCTGCCGGAATTGGAAGACCAATTGTTAAAAATTGACCTGTTTTGTATTCTGGCATTCCTTTATCTGGAACTAATCTGATAATTACTAGGTCTTCTTTTAGTAACTCTCTATAGACTACTTTTGCTTTCATCTCAGTTACCATACAAGAAGTTTTTTCCTAACTTTGGTTAAATATATTTCTCTTAGCGTTATCTTGTTAGATCTATTAAAAACTCAAGAATATCAAATAAATTATCAAACTATACATATTTTTTCAATTTTTCATTCACAAAATTCAATTATTGATTTGTGACATTATTTCATCAAGAATTTCTTGATTTGCAGCTGCAATGAAAGAAACTCTTGTCTCATAACTTAGATCGGCATCAAGTGGATTCAAATTTTCATCTAATAGCATTCCGCCTGCCTCTTTAACGATTACATAACCTGCTGCAATATCTTGGATTCTAATTTTATTTCTCAAATCAATAAAAATATCCATCAACCCTCTTGCAAACATTGCCATTTCAAGAGCATTTGCTCCAAAATGTCTAACATGATCATGATTTTTAAAAATTGGATGTAGTTTATTCATTAATTCAATTGATGCACCTGATGTGTTAATTCCAACTATTTTGTAGATGGGATTTTTTTTGTGAACTTTGATTTGTTTATTATTAAAAAATGCGCCTTTATTTTTTGATGCCCAATACATTTCACCATTAGAGAGATTTGTAATCACGCCATCTGTAATCGAACTAAGCTTATCCTCAGTTGCAAAAGCTAACGAACTACAGAAAAAAGGAACCCCTCTAACTGCATTTGCAGAACCATCAATTGCATCCATTATAATAAATCCTTTTGGTTTATTTGATAACTCAACTCGTCCACATTCCTCGCCTAAAACTACACATTCAAAATTAATTTCTTTAAGATAATCTAAAACCGTTTTTTCAGCAATAATGTCTATGTTTCTTGAAATATCTCCACCAGCTCCAACACCGAAATCACCTGCTGCATCTTCTGTTCCTGCAAGATCTTTTACATTTTCATAAATTTTGTTTGAAGCTTTACGAAGAATTTCTATTACGTCCATACTGCCAAATTGGTCGCTCGTAATTTAAGTGAAGAAAATATTTAATTTGAAAGCATAAATAACAATAAAAAATATTAACGTTTGTGAGTAGCAAAGATCAATCTGTAATTAGTAAAGAATCTTTGATGAGCACAAAACCTGGAAAACAGATTATCAAACAAGCTTTGTTCAAATCTAAAGGTTACAAATTATTTAACAAATACAAAGAAGAAACAGAAAACCAATTCCCAAATTTTGCAGAAAGATTTGCTCAAGGGTTACTTTATGAAATAAAATCAGACACAAATCCAAATGCAACACAGCAGGCATTTGGCAATGAAGTAGGTTCTACTGAAATTATCTTAAATGCATCTGAAATTGAGCCTATTAAATCAAAATTAGAAAGTCTTGATGTGATGCAAGATAGAGTAAACCGAATTTTAAATTCAAATTTTGTGAAAATGACCTTTCCTGTTTTTAATGGATTATTTGATGCAGCAGCAGAATATTCTGGAAGAGATGATCCTCAATTAAAACAAGATATGGTTGAAGGACATATTCTTGCAATTGATCTAAGTGAACCTATGGATAGAATTGTAGACAAAGATGAAGATTTAGAATTTCTTGATGATTACAAACTAATGAACCCATATATTTTGAAATTAGCTCGAGATAAAATTTCTAAAGGTGGTGAGCAAGTTCTAAAAGAATTTGAAGCAGGATTCAAAGATGCTCAAGTTGGGCAATATCTAGATGAAAAATTAAAATCAAAACCAACAGAAATTACTGAAGAAGATATGACATTGTCTTATAAAAAATATCGTGCAGTGATGGGAACTGCTGGAAGAAATATGGCTTTAGCAGAAAGACCGTTAGGGGAAATTTTTTATTTAGGTATGGCAAGAGCTGCTGAAGGTGTTGGATGTGGAAATGAAATTGAAGATTCAATTAAAAATGGTTTTGTAAAAATACCTTCTTGGCCACTTTACTATTCGTTATTAGCAAATGATGTAAAAAAAGGATTTGAAGTCACTTTGGAAAAAAGTAATTTGTATTTACAAGATGCAAGACTTACACTTGAACTATTACCTGATAATTTTTCTCACAAAGAATTTTTAGAATTTTTATTTTTGACTGTGGAGCATTATAACCAATACTGGTACAATAAATTACAAAAAGCCAATAAATGGTCCGAGTATCAGTCTAAACTTCCTAGGTGATTACATTGATGTGGTCCGAAAAATACCGACCTCAGATAATTTCTGATATGGTTGGAAATGAAGAAGCGCGAGCAGCAATTATTGAATGGTTTGTTAAATGGAAAAAAGGTGCAAAACCATTACTTCTAGTAGGTCCACCTGGAATTGGAAAAACTACCATAGCATATCTTGTTGCAAAGCAGTTCGGATATGACATGATTGGACTAAATGCAAGTGATGTTAGAAGTAAATCTAGAATTAATGAAATTCTTATGCCTGTTTTAGGAAATGTGAGTGTTTTAGGAACTCCTATGATCTTTGTAGATGAAGTTGACGGAATTCATGGTCGTGGTGATTATGGTGGTGCATCTGCACTTGTTGATATTTTAAAAGAACCAACTGTTCCAATTGTTCTTGCAGCAAACAATGATGCATCAGATAAAATGAAAAGTATCAAAAAAATAGTAAAAACAATTTATTTCAAAAGAATTCCTCCACGATTATTACGCGTATATCTTGAAAATATTTTGAAAAAACAAAGTGTAAAATTAAGTCCTGGGGCCTTAATCAAAGTAATTGACAAATCAAAAGGCGATATTCGTTCAATGATAAATCTTACACAATCTCTAGAAACTGGATTTAATCCACAAACAGAGCAATCTTTTGAAAGTGTTAATGTTGAAGATGGAGTAAATGCTTTCTTTAAAGCAAATTCAGTTGAAGAAGCTCGCAGTGTTCTTTATTCTATGCAAATTGATCCTAGAGAAAAAATTAATGCATTTTATTCTAGTATTGTAACTAGTGAATTAGATGGTGCTTCACTTGCAAAATATTTAGAAATAATTTCAACTGCTGATATGCTTTTTGGACGAATTATGAAAACTCAGAATTGGAGATTACTTCGATATCTAAATGATACTTTAATTAAATTATATCAAAATGATGATCGAATAAGATATTCTAAATACAATTTATCATGGCCTTTACTAAATAGAATTCGTTGGGATGGTGCAAAAATAAAATCATTGTCAAATGTTATGGCAAGAAAATTACATTTGTCTTCTAGTTCTTTTGTGACATTATGTTTGCCTTTTGTTTTGTTTTGTATTAAAAATAAAACCTTGGAATTAGAATTAGAAGAAACATTTGGAGATATAATTGAAAAGGAGATTGAACTAATACAATGAGTTGGAGAAAAATACCCATGAAATTTCCTGGAACTTGTATAGTTTGTAATGAAAAAATCCTTGTTAATGAAATTGGTTTATGGGCAAAAGATTTAGGCGTTAAACATGAAAAATGTGCCCAAACTAACGAATTACAATGTATTGTGTGTGGGGCACCTGCTGGTTGCTCACAATGTGAATTTCAAGAAATTTGTGATATTCCAAATGTCTCTCAATTATGTATTTGTAAGAAATGTAGTGAAGAAAAGGATGCTTTTAGCTCTTATCAAAAATCTGTAAACAAGAAATTTCCACTTCTTAACTCATGATATTCTAAAATAACCAATGATCTTTGCATTTTTGTAAAAATATCCTATCTTGATATTCTCAAATTAAATTAATATAGGAAACCATCATGGTTTAGAATACTGTGCATTCTGAAAAGATTGAAGGGTATACTAAAAAAAATAATACAGCATTACAAGGTGGAGGCCAAGATCGAATTAAGGCTCAACATGACAAGGGCAAATTAACTGCTCGTGAAAGAGTTCATCTCCTACTTGATGAAGGTACTTTTACTGAAATTGATCCATTGACCACTCATCATTATCATGAATATGACATGCAGAAAAAGAAATTCTTTACAGATGGTG
>JABMOR010000021.1 GCA_013203245.1 Candidatus Nitrosopumilus sp. | reverse complement strand
TTTGTATTGAATTATTGTTGACATGTTATGTAATTACCAAATTTACTTAAAACCCTAATGAACAAATCATCCATGCAAATCATCAGTAGTTCCTAAATATGATTTTGGAAAATACAGCATAGTTGAAATTGTCACCAAACAACAATTCGTTGTCGGTCTTAAGTTTCAACTTTATTCACACTATCGTGGGCAAATGGGGAGATAACTGATGAAACATTCGTTCAAGGAATAGAATATCTAGTAAAAAATGGAATTATTTCAATATAGTCTACATCCCACATTATTTTTAATCCATGATGGGACTGGAACTATCAGGTTTGAATTTATCTTTCCAACTGGGACTATCTTGTATCCTTTTTCATTTAACTCGTCAATGATATTTTTTAGTTCATAGATTTAATAATATAAAATCAGCACTTTTGAGGTATGATTCAGGCTGAAATCAGCATATATCCAATGGCCACTAGAACTACAAGTGCCAGTTTTTACATTGCAAAGGCAATTGAATCAATCCAAAAAATAGAAAATCTAAGGTATGAAATTAATTCAATGGGGACAATTTTAGAATCAGATAATATGGATGTGATAAATTTGGCAACAAAACAAATGATTGAAACCGTTCACAATCTTGGAATTGCCAGGGTAGAGGTAATAATCAAAATAGATTCAAGAAGAGACAAACATCTCAAAATGGAAGAAAAATTAGATTCTATTAAAAAACAAATGAGTTAGAATTTTTTTAAAGTATCAAAGTGAGTGTTTCTCTGAATTGGAACACGTCCTATTTCTTTAACCATTGTTGCAAGTTCTTCAACAGAAGATGATGTTGCTTTTCCAGCAGATTTGTAGATTTCCTCAGAAAAGGCAGTTCCAACCAAATCATTACCTCCATTGGATAATGCAACTTGTGCAAGTTTCTTTCCATATGCAACCCAGTAAACTGAAATATTATTTAGTACATTTGCAAGCATTAGTCTAGATAGTGCGATAATTTTCAAATCATATACTGATGAGCATTCATTATTTACTAAATGTTCTTGTTCAAGTTCAGTATTATCCAAACTGAATTTTAAAGGAATCAAAGTGAGAAATCCGTTAGTTTTCTTTTGTAATTCACGAACCTTGATTAGATGATCA
The DNA here is from genome assembly GCA_013203245.1 of Candidatus Nitrosopumilus sp. Classification (GTDB taxonomy): domain Archaea; phylum Thermoproteota; class Nitrososphaeria; order Nitrososphaerales; family Nitrosopumilaceae; genus Nitrosopumilus. Next base: position 21,680 of record JABMOR010000021.1, on the reverse strand, counting down.
ACTATGTGTTCCGGTTTTTCAATATGACCATAAAGCATTGTAACATTACTTTTGATATCCATGTTGTGTGCCTCTTCAATTACATCAAGCCATTGTTGTCCTGTACATTTTCCCCTAACAATTTTTTCTCTAATACCCGGATGAAACAATTCAGCGCCTCCTCCAGGCATTGAATCAAGTCCTGCAGCCTTGAGACGGGATAAAATTTCTTTTGTAGAATTTTTTGTTAATTTGGATAAATAGTAAATCTCAGCAGCAGTTAGTGCTTTGATGTTAAGTTGAGGATGGCTTTTTTTGATTGCCCTCATCATATCCTCGTAATATTCAAGAGGAAGTTTTGGATGAAATCCGCCAACGATGTGGACTTCAGTTGCACCCATCTGTTTTGCAATTCCTACTCTTTGTTCAATTTCTTGAGGAGTTAGGGTGTATGCATCATCTGCACCCTCTTTACGGTAAAATGCACACATTTGACAACTTGCAGCACAAACATTGGTATAGTTCATGTAGTATGAAGATGCAAAACTGACAGTGTCTCCAACTAGTTTCTTTCTAGAGTTATCAGCAACTGCTCCAAGTAAATGTAAATTATCATAATCCATCAATTCAAGCCCATCGTTGTAAGAGAGTTCCTCTCCAGCAAGGGCACGATCTAAAGCTTGAGAATCCCCAACTAGTTGTTCTAACATATTGGTTCTTTTCCCCATCATGATATATTCCTTAGTGAAATATAGTGAACCTTGTTACATACCATGCCTAGAAGATGAAAAACATACTATTGGTTCAAAATAAATCATTATGGCGATTGATCTAATTTTTTCTCCTCACTTGAAATCATTTTCAAAGAGTTGATAATTTTTCTAGATTCATGTTCTGAGAATATAAAATAGATATAGGCAGTTACTGATTCGCCACTTGATAACATACTAACTTTGACCAGTAGTGCCTTTGTTGTTTCTCCAATTTTTCCTATATCATCTAACACATCATAAACAGATGAAAAGTGATGGCGAGGTAATTCAGGGGTTGATTCAATGCCAAGATGTTCTGAGAATGCAGTTAAACAGTGACCTACCATAACACTTGAGATTTCTTTTACTGAATCAATTGCAATCTCTGTCGTTTGAATTATTTCAGTATTTCTTAGTAGAATTTGTGAGATGTTCAATACAGTGTCTTCTGGCCAGATTAGCAACATGGAGCCATTGATTTGGCCAGTAATTCCAATATTTACACCAAGTTCATGAGTTATCTTTCCAATGGATTTTCTAACTGCACCAAGTTCTGAGAATTGTAATTCATCTAATCGTATGGTTAGTGGTTGGTTTATCATTTGGGATAATACAGTGGCAGTTGGATTGAGAATTTTTACAATTACTTCTTTTAGTGAATCCTTTTCTGATTTTGAAAGTAGTGGAATTGTTGTTGCAGGATCTAGATTAGTTATTCTCTGTAATATTTCGCATATCTCTTTCTCATCAAATGGCTTTACAAGATAGTCCCTTGCGCCACACACCAAAAGTGAACGTTGTTTGTTCTTGTGACCTATGGATGTAAGCAGGATAACGTTTGCAAAAGGATCATGCTCTATCATTATTTCTAATACTTTATCACCATCAATTTTGAGCATTACAATATCCAAAAACACAATGTCTGGTTTTTCAGATTTGAATAGTTGTACCACCTCTTTTCCATCTTTGGCCTCGATAATATTTGTAAAACCTATTTTTAATAATGTGTTTTTTAGAAAAGTTCTTAGAAAAAGTGAATCATCAGCGATTAGAATTTTTTGTTTCATTTTTATTCAATTTTATGAAATACAATTACATCTATTCACGACAGTATTTTTCGTTTTAATTATGAACGAACATCCATTTTGATGTGCCCCTAATTCATCTTTATAGCCAACATGAAATTTCATCAAATGAGTACATTTGGAGCAAAATTCTTCCATGTCAAATAATTTATTTTAAACAAATAAGTATAATCATTACAAATCATTAAAAATTAATACAAAAATCATTATAAAAAATATGATTTTTAATAATTAAACATAAACGAGTTCAATATTCGTTAAAATATTATTCCATCGGATGTTCAGTTATGTGAATCTATATTGTCCCAAATTGGAAATACCAATCAGGTATTTTCTCCGTACGTTAAATAATACGAATTGCATTAATCAGTTAGTGAAGAAAGAACTAGTAAATATTTCTGCAAGAATTGAAAAATCAGTTAAAGAAACAATTGAAAATGAATGTGAGATAAATCATATCAGTTTTAATTCAATGCTTAACAAAATTCTGATTAAGCATACTAAATGGGAAAGATTTACCCGTGAAATAGGAATGCCATATGTCAACAAAGGTGCATTTCGAGCCATTCTCTCTAAACTAGATGATGCTGAACTAAAGGTAATTGCAGCTAGTGGATGTAGATCCGCATTAAGGGACGCCACACTTTTCATTAATGATGAATTTACACTTGATGCTTTTACTAAAACACTTGATTTATGGTTAGAGGTGTCTCATATTTCTTTCAAACATTCACATGAAGGTAAAGATGACAAGTACATAATTCAACATGATATGGGAACAAAATATTCTATTTATCTTTCAGTTGCCGTTAGTGCAGTATTATCTGAAATAGGCGCTTTAGTAAAAGTAGACAACATGACTGATCAGAATCTTGTTTTTCAGATAGAAGCAAATCATGGACACTGATTACAAAAAGTATTGAGATTCCAAATTGTTAACCCCTAAATTTTTCTTGTAGTTGACTACTATAATTTAAGATAGGGAATTTTGACTAGTTCTTTTAATCACTGACTTTTTTCCCTATCTTGAGGTTAGATGACATTATTATATACAAGCAAAAAATATCATTAATCTTATGCCTGAATTAACACAAGCCCATCTAGACACACTAAAAGAAGTCTGTAATATAGGAATTAATCACGCTAAAACCGCTCTGTCTCAGTTATTAGATACACCAATCAATTTTGCAGTCCCAATTATTTCCCAGATCCATATTCATCAAATTCAAAATTTATTTGAAGGTAAAAAAACCACCGCAGGATATTCTACGTATATCCGAGGAGATTCTAAAGGTGCAGTAATGCTTGTCTTTCCTTTCAAAGACGCAGTAACTCTTTCAAAAATTTTATCTAAAGAATTAGATGGCACATCGATAAAATTTGAGGTGGTAATAGATAATTTAAAAGAAATTACAAACATACTAGCAGGAAGTGCACTAAACGCAATAGCAAAATTTTTGAAAATGAATCTTTACGAATCACCACCAAATGTACACTCTGGGATCATAGAACAAATTGTTATAGATTTAGAAAAGGAATTTGGACATGATTCAGAAGCTCTTGTCATGCAAATAGACATGACAACACAATCAAACAAATCAATTACTGGGTACTTGTTTTTGATATTCCCTAAAACTGAAATTGATATTATTCTTGATAAAATTGAACAATTATCAAATTAAAAGAGTTTAGAATCTAATTTTTTGGGAATTGTAAAATAAAATGTAGTTCCTATCCCATCACCGTCAGATTCAACCCAAATCTTTCCATCTAGTCCTTCTACTATCCCTTTACAAATTACCAAACCAAGTCCGGTCCCGCCGTGTACTCTTGTTTGTGAAGTATCTACCTGATAGAATTTCTTAAACAGATTGTTTTGCTTGTCTTTTGGAATACCAATTCCGTTATCTTTTACATAAAATACCAATTTATCATCTCTAGGATCTACACCGACCTCAATTTTTCTTATTTTTAGGGGATTTTAGGCGTGATAAATCATCAGAAACCATCATGATGCAGATGAAACGCCATGTTAAAAACAGCATCATTTTGAAGTGAAGAGCCAAACTGGCTCGTAAAAAATTATAATTTCATCATTTGCATTTCAGTCTTTTGAATGTTAGTTCCATATTTTTTTATCAATGATTCCAGCTTTGACCACCTGTTAGAATCGAAACTACAAAGGTATACATGAACGATATGGGAATAATAGATATGACTAAGAAATTACCCCGTGGACATAATATTGGTGGCGGAAATAGCCAGAAAAGACGTCAAGAGTACAAAAAAGAAAAAAATTCTGAATAGAATCATTAATTTTTATTAAAATGATTTCTCCATAGATAAGTAGGAGCATCTTTGTTTATATCAAGAAATAAGTAGCCAGTCATGCTAGAGATATCATGGTACTTCCTCTAGTGGATGAACACAAACCAAAATGTTACTTGTGTCATGAAGGATTTCAGAACATAGAGGGACTAAGAGAACACCAAAATTTAGCACATAAAGAATTTTTTGAAGAAAACGAGAAACAACCGAATAAAGGACCAGCACCGGGCGACGTTACTGTGTTTTAGATTTTTCTTTTATTGATTTTAATAATTCCTGAGCAATGTCTTTTGAAATGTTTGCCAAATCATAATGTTTGTCAATAGATAATGCTTTTTTGAAATGCTTGATTGCATCTTGAAGTTCACCTATTTCCCCCAATGAAAGACCCTTGTATGCAAGGGCCATTGCACATTTTTTATCAATTTTTAGAGCAATATCATAGCACTCAATCGCTTCAAGATATTTTTCATCAGTATGTAATGCAGCACCTTTGTTTAGTAATGCATCTAGATTATGAGGAGAAATATCAAGTGCTTTATCATAAGAGTGAATAGCTAGTTTTAGTTTTCCCATATTTTGTAGAGTTGCACCCTTGTCAATTAAGACACTAGCATTATCAGGTTCTTCTTTTAATGCCAAATCATATAATTCCAAAGCAGCAGAATAATTTTCATCCTCAACACATTCAAAAGCTTGAACCAGTATCTTCTCTATTTTATCACTCATTATCTTTGATAATATTTTGTTAATAATATAATTATTATTGACAACGTTTTCACTATACATTATCAGTTCTTGTGACATAATGTTATGACTACTTTAGAGATAATTATAGAGAGGTTATTGTGTTAAAACTAATCATTTCAAGTTCGACTCCACTGGGATTCATATACCAAATTTGAGATTAAGTGGACGCGTGTGGATATGAAAATAATTGGTTTAATCCATCAACATGTCATCAGAGTTTGCACAAGTTCATTCATTCCTTGTGATTTAGACAGAAAAGAACCACCTTTCTTTGCAATAACGTCTATCTCTTCTTGGGACATTGCTACTGCTGAATACACTACAATTTTGTTGTTTTCAAGTTTGTTTGTTTCTTTCAACTTTTGTAAAACATCCATTCCTGAAAAATCAGGCATTGACATATCGAGTATTATTCTGTCAAATGTGTCTGCATTGATCTTTTCAATTCCCTCTCTACCATCAGACACACCTACTGCTTGATGTCCTTTTAGAGTAAGAAATGCAATTATTGCTTTGCAGGTTTCCTCGTCATCATCAATAATTAGTATCTTCAACCACTTTCTCCTTTCTTCAAACTAAAATAAAAGGTAGATCCCCCATCTTCATTGCTTTTCAGCCACATATCACCACCCATATCATTTACAAGTTGTTTGCATATTGCAAGACCCAGTCCCAGTCCGCCATGGGCTCTAGTGTGAGACTCATCTACTTGGTACAGTTTATCAAATATTTTTTCATGATGTATAGATGAAATACCAACTCCATTGTCTTTTACAGAAAAGACCAACTTGTCGTCTTGTGGAGTTACATTGATTTCTACTTTGGCATTTTCTTTTGGAAGAAAATCAAAAGTATTGTTTATTAAATTATCAAAGACTTGGTGTATTGCGTTTTTATCAGCATTTACAGTAAAGGTATTTTTTATCAAATTGGTAAACTCTATGTTTTTCTGTGACATGATTCCCAAATAATTTGCGTTAATTTCATTACCAATTTCCTTGACAGGAATGTTTTGCATGTCATAACCGTGTTTTCCCAATTCAAGGCTCTTAAGCAAAAGTAATTTGTTTATCAGAGAACTTAATCTATCTAAATTAAAAGTCATTGAATCAACTAGTTCTTTTTGTTCCTTGCCGAGTTTCTCTGGAAAATCTTCATCAAGTAACATCTCGCAGTTTGCCTGTATTGGAACAAGAGGGGTTCTCAATTCATGTGAAAGGGTATTGATAAATTCGTCTTTTTGTGTGTCTAATTCTTTGAGTTTTTCTAGTTGTGACTGTATCAATTTTTTTGCATTGCTAATTTCGGTAATATCGCTAATAATGATATTGTAAGTCTTTGAATCACCCTCGAGTAATGTGTAGGCACTTGCAATTACTGGAATGATTCTTCCACCTTTGGTTTTAAATTCAAACTCTACATTATTTACACTGTCTTTTTCTTGCAGTTCTGCAAATCTTTGTTTAGCTTCACTCAGTAGTTTTTCTGGAACTATGAAAAAGATAGATTTTCCAACAATATCTTCTTCTGAATAACCCAAAACTTTTGTAAATGCTGGATTGATGCCAATTACTAGTCCATCTTTGTTTATGGTATAATTTGGAAGTGGAGAGTTTTCATATAATGTTTTGAATCTTTTTGATGATTCTACAAGTTTTACTCTTGATTCTTTTTGTTTTTCTATCATTACATTAAATGAATCTGCCAATTGTCGTATTTCATTTGTGCCTGAAAGTGGCATAGATATGTCCCGATTTGTATCACTTACCCGTTCTAGTTTATTTTTCAATATTAGTAATGGCCGGGTAATTTTATCAGAAGTAAAAAATAATGTAATAAAAATTATAATTCCAATTAATGCAAAACCCATAAATGACAAATTTTGTAAATCAGTAATCAGTGAAAACGCTTCAGATTTGTCTTGTTTGACAACTAATCCCAAATCAGCTGATTCAATGTAACGAGTAACTGATAAAACGGGAACGCCACGATAATCTACTTTGTCATTATATACACCACTATGTTTGAGAAGAGCCTGTGTTATTGGAACATCTAGTTGGTCTTGCTTTACAATTCTTGTAAATGCTGAATCTTCATCAAATCTCATAGTATTGAGAAACAATGCATCTCCATTTTCATTACGTTTAGCTAAAATGTATTCTCCAGTTTCTCCAAGATTAAATTGTCCTGTAATCCCACCATCATCTAGAAAATATATGCAGATAACCCCAATAATTTTATCTTCATAAACTAATGGTTCTGAAAAAAACATACTGGAATAGTTTGAGTGTTGTACATAATCCAAAAAACGCTCGCCCATTATTGCAGTCTTAAAATATTGTTCTTGAGCCAGATCTTTGTCAACAATACTTTTTTGCGATGATACAACTACAATCCCATCTGGATTCACAACGCTCACCTCTAAAATATCGTGATTTACAAGCATGAGATCTCCAATGATGATATTTAATCTATCTATTGGAAAATCATTTGGTTCCAAGTTGTATAATGCAAGGTTTTGTCGCATGGCAGTTCTACTAGAAATCGAATCGACGATTTCAGATGTAAGATGAATTCCATTTTCTATTTGTTGTTTTTTTAATTCTGCTAATTCCTCAAATTCATTCAATTTTGATTCTCTGATTTCTTGTTCGAGAAAAAATTCCAACAAACCACCAACGATGATCATTGGGACTAGTGACGATATCAATCCCACAAGAATTAACTGGGTTCTAGTCTTCAATAATCATTATGGATTTATCGATATTATAAGCGTAAAAATCTAATTCCAACTTTGGAAATATAAAAAATGTCTCGTTGAAACAGTCCTGCACAACGAGTACTCTACGAGTTAGGACGTACATTAACTATGTTAACTTAAAAAAACAAAAGAACGTGCAGCAGTGATGAATCCAACAAATTGATTTTTAATTCAGGTTAAATTCCTAAAGAGGCTTGAACCGTTTTTAGAAACAATTCAGTTCCATCAAAATGCAACATCTGTAAATGTATAAAAAACGCTCAAATTTCGTTAGTACTTTTAATAATATAGATTGACTTGTAGCAAACAGTGTTTTCATTAAAGAATAAAAATTACACAATATTCAAGATGCAAATTTGTCACGAGGTTCAACCTCAAGGGATTTGTTAAAGCATTCCATAGATTCCTCGTATCTACCCAAACTCCTCAATGCGATTCCTTTGTTATTCCAAAGGTCAGGGTCATTTTGATTCAAAAGAAGTGCTTGCTCAAAAAAACCAAGAGCGTCTGCAAATTGCCCACCATCCATTAAGGATTGTCCTTTTTTGACTAGTTCCTCAATTTCACCCATGAATCAACAAAGACGTCATTTCTATTAAATTTGAAAAAAATTAAATTTACAGATAAGGATATCAAACAAATTTACACATATATCGTGAAAATTTAAATAAATTTTCCACCATACTACGACATGGACCTAGATGAGACAGATGAAAAGATACTCAAAAATTTACTAGTAGATGCAAGACAATCGGCAAGACAGCTTGCACTAAAACTAGGCATGTCAACGGTTACTGTACTAACTAGAATCAAAAAATTAGAAAAAGCGAAGATAATACACGGATATACTGCAATTATTGATCATGAAAAAATAGGGTATTCGCTAACTGCAATTATTGAAATCGTAGCCAAAAATGACAAAGTAGTTGAGATTGAGGGAGAAATATCAAAATTTGAAAATGTTTGTGGAGTATACGACATTACAGGTTCAACAGACACAATAGTTATTGCAAAATTTAAAGAAAGAAAAGAATTGAGCAAGTTTGTAAAGGGCTTGGCAACCATTCCAAATGTGGAAAACACAATAACTCATGTAGTTCTAAATACTGCAAAAGAAGATTTCAGATTATCATAGGTACTAAAAAATGAATCAATTCAGTATTCTTATAATTTCAATAGTTATCTTGGGAGGATTACAAACAGCATATGCACAGAGTGGTAGTCTAGACATGGAATTAGAAGTAACTGACGAAGAAAAAATTATTCTGTTTTCAGGTTTCATAATTGCAATATTGGCAGTGTTTTTGTTTCTAGCACGAGACATAATTCTTCGAAGAAAAACATCATATGACAAAGAAGAGTTAGAATCAAAAAAAGACAAGACGTTTGAAAAATATCACTCAGATTGGGGAGATGATTATGAAGAGTTAGGCCAGAGAAGAAATACAAAAGAAGACAAAGAATTTCGAGAGGCCTTAAACAATGACGAGTTACCAAATTATTATGAAATTATTGGAATCTCAAAAGATGCAACATATGATGAGATCAAAAAGAAATTCAGAGAACAAGCAAAAAAAACTCACCCAGACAAAACAAAAGAAAACTCTGAAAAAGAAATGGCAGAACTTAACAAAGCGTATGAAATTTTATCAGATAATGAACGCAGAGAAAAATATGACAGATATCTTAAAGCAGATTAAACAGAGTTTAACTTTACAATAATCATACCAAGTTCAATAGAGTTAGGAGTCTGAACACTGTTTGTTAAATTTGTAAAAATTTCAAGAGGAATAGATTTGCCATTAAATTCAATGTTTGTAGTAATTTTGAGTTCACCAAATTCAGTATTAGGTCCCAACATTTTCTTTGTCAATAGTGGAATAACAGAAAGATCTTCCACTACACATTTCATTTTGTACGCAAATTTATCTGAAAAATAGACACCACCACGAGTTGTTGGCTCATTTACAGGGATTGGGGAATTAGTTATCGATGTACTAGTAATAGGATAAGTTTCATCATTGACATAAAGTGTGAATTGTGGGGAATGTTTTTCATTAAATTCCATTAGTTGTTCTAGTAAATCTTTGTTAAATGACATTCAAAAATTACAAAATGATAATTCTATTGAGTGTTTTGCTAAGAGATACAACATTTAATGGATTTTGAACTTAAGCATGTCGGAGTTGTTTGTGGGAGAATTGTTTATTCCCGAATTTCTTTATTTTTAGATGTAGACTTGACGGGTCTTCGATTCCCATCTAGCCCACGATGATCAATATTTCTAAAGGAATAAAAATCATCATTTAACTCGAATTTACAAAAATACTCGAAAACATGTTGAATCTTCCTAGATATAGTCGGTAAAAAAATTCAGAATTCAAATCAAAGAGATCATCTTTAAAAACTTGAGTTGAGATCTTGTATTATTGCAGCAATTTGCAAATACACATTCCATGAGAAGTGAAATTCTCAGCCTCATGGTCGAAAACAGATTAAACGATGACTGTTATGTCGAGATGTTAGATTATACTATTGACCTATTTGAGAGCCAAGGTCTTGGAACAGAATATTATGGATATCATAACATCAATCATGAATTAGAAGTAACATATGTTTCGCTGTTGGCAAAAAATCAAAATAAAATCCACTTTACAGATGAGGACATAAAATATCTATATGTGGCAGCGTTGTTTCATGATTTTGATCCTCAAAAAAGTGTAGACAAACCTCACGAAGAAAGTGTTTTGAAATTTATTTCAATGGATAAAAAATTACAACAACTGATCAATGATGCAAAAATAGATTTAGAAATAATCAAAGTTTTAATTTTAAGAACAACATATCCTTGGAGTGGAAAGATAAAAGAGAATGCAGAGAACCAAATCAAAGAATGTTTCAATAATTCAGACAGCACTAGAAACAATTTACCATATCAAGAACACATTTTGGAAATGGGATGGTATCTCTCAGTAGTGGATAGAATTAGCGGTTATGCTTTAGGAGATTTTGCAAAAGCAATGGGGATGGCAAAAATGAATGCACATGCATTAGCATGGAGACCATCATTAATTATAAGAAGTTCAGTAGCATATTTTGAAGAAATATTAAACAAAGAAACAGATATGGCAAAATGTATTCTCAAAGTACTTCCAAAAGAAATGAGGAAAAATTTCTTTGATACAGTTTTATCATTTATGAAAATCAGACAACAAGAAATCACAATACAAGCAGACTATTCATATGAAAATCTAAAAATGATTCCAACAATAGAATCAATGACCACACGGGCAGATCCTAATTTCATAAAATCACTATATGAAATATTTTTAGAATTACCATCACCCCTTCAATTTGAAAAAGAAAATTTTGAAAAATCAGTTAAAGACCCAAAAGTAATCATCAATACTCTAAGACTAAATGACAAAAATGGAGAAATTATAGGTTTTTCAAAAGGAGGCCCATTAGAAACTTACAAACTCAGAGAAGAAATTAGAGATGAAAACTATGGTTTAGAAAACACCATATTTTTAGAACCTTTAGCATTAAAAATGGGGTATTGGGGGTTAAAAGGAGGAAGTGAAATGCGCCACATGTTCATAATGCAAGCAAATTCCATGAAATACGAATTTTTAACAAGTTTTGCATTGAGAGATGTCATCAGAGCAAGAATAGACAGGGAACAGGCAGAATTTGTCACATTGTTGGATCCTGAAAGATGGGATTACTATAGAATCAAAATTTAGATAAATTTTCAATATTCACTCTAGATTAAAAAATTTAAGCAGAAAGGCTTTTGTAACTAAAAAAGATTTCAAAAATTGTGGTAGGTAAGGGTATAGGAATATTTGGAATATGTGCAATACTAGTAATTGCAATTAGCATTACACCGGCATTTGCATTAACAGAACTAGAAAGAACATCAATTGTTGATCCAAGATTAGTAAATGCGTTCGGCGCACCAGTTTCAGATAAAATTAATGTAAATCAACAAATTCAGATTTCAGCAGACATTACAAATCATCAAACAAAATCACAAAATTTTGTATATCTTGTTCAAATTAAAAATAATGCAGATATTGTAGTGTCACTGGGATGGATAAGTGGTCAACTTACACCAGATCAAAAACTAAGTCCATCGCTATCATGGTCGCCTAATGAGTCAGGAGAATTTATCGCAGAAATCTTTGTTTGGGATGGTTTGAAAAATCATAGTGCATTATCTGAATACACACAATTATCAATCAGAGTAAGCTAAATTTCAATAAAACAATTTTAAAAAAAGTGACATATTAAAGAAATTCGAATGATTTGTTACTAAAATGATCAAAAAATAGTCAGATACGAAAAATATTGGTTTGCTACACAACAAATTGGATCATAGGTTTGTCTAATAGTGAAAAAAGTTCGACAAGTTCTCGCTAATATCACCTTAAACATAATGCAAGTATGACAATAGGATATTGTGTAAAATGTAGGGATAAACGAGAAATCGGTGGCCCTGCACCATACACCATCAAAAATGGTAAACCTGCAATCAAGGGCACATGCCCTACATGTAGTACAGCCATTTTTAGAATCGGTAGTGGATAAACTTCTCACTAGAGAAATTTAATACTGCCATTCATCAGTAAGCCCATTCCATAGCGAACGCATTGAGGATGGATCTTTTTCTATTTCTTCAATAATTCTGTTTTTTAGCACAAAAGAAAAATTCTCCAAAGCATCAATACCGCCATCGGCAAATAGTTCTTGACCAATCTCAGTGATTCGTTTATGTTTATCAGATATTTCTGAAGAATTAGGGTTCTGAAGACAAAAAGTCATCAAATCAATTAATTCTTCTTCCAACATGAAATCCATTACAAATTATTGAAAAACACAGGATGATTTAGGTATTAAGATTAAAAAGAAAAAAAATTAGTTTAGACGTCTGTAGATCTCTTTGAATTCACAAGACAGAGTGTACGATAAATTTAGCAAGTGTGCTAACTGATTCATCGATGTTTTATCACGTCCTAATTGTCGTAGCAAAGTCAATGCCTTTTGTGGAGAATTTAGAGATAGAGAACTTTGTCCAGACCATGTTTTAAAAGCATCCTCAACATCCAAACTAAAATTTAAAACAAATTCTTTCCAGTTAGGCATTGCGTTAAGAGCTTTTTCACTAAGAAGAACACGAGATAATTCACGAAATTCATTTTTTCTATCAAGATATAACATATCAAGTGATTGTTGAATTTTCTCCGGACGGTACTCTTCTGAATTTAGCATATACATTCCTACAATACTCATGATATAGTATTCTCATAATCAAAGATAAGGTAGATGGGGGGGTCTCTGAAAGTTTGTTAAAAAAAATGAAAAAAAAGTTACAAATGTAAAGTATTAGAAAAAAGAAAAAAGATCTTATTGGAATGGGTCGATAAATGGACAGTTAACAATATGGTCACTATCCATTGGACGCGCAATACCAATGTCGATCAAACCAGCTTCCCTGTAGGCATTCATATCATCAATGGTTTCTAAAATTTGTGCAGTCTCAGGATTATCCCAGCCAATCATAAAGATTCTCCACATTGGAGAATAATTTACATCGCCAGGAGCCCCTGCTGCAATACCAGGCTGAAATCCTAATGGACCAGTACCTGTTAAACCATTTTTGAACTGATACAAGTCTACTGCTGCTGAATTTGCAATCAAGCTTGCAGATGTTGGTGAACTAACAACACCCATCATTCCGGCAGGACCACTAGGAGTAGCATCTGTTACAATGTAATAGATAGTTCTACCATCTGGACCCCAGCCACGATGAGCTATGAAAGTTACATTCATCTCTTCTGTATCGATATCAAGAACTTGACCTCCACCATATGGTGTTGTGTCAGTCAAAGTTACATCTTTGACCATCATCTGACCTTCAGGCCAAATAATTTGAGGCATATTCAAAACTACATTAACTTTAGTTAATGTAATTTCATCTTTCTCAGCTGCTTGCATAATCATTGTTTCAGAATCTAGAACTCTTGATGTCACACCTTCATTCCATGTTACATGAACATGAGAAGTCAATGCACTGTACACATCTGCTTGTGCAGGAGTACTTGTAAAGACTTCACCTTGAAATCCATGGACACCGTCGCCATTAACGCCATTAGTGAACATGTATGTTTTTGAAAGTGCTTCTTCAGGAGCATTCTTTAACAAAGGAGCAAGTTCTACTTGCCATCCTTGATTTGCAGTAATTATCTCTGCATGTGTAGGATCACTAGAATCAGTGATGATAAAATAAACATCTTCACCATTATAGAATCCTTGATGTAGAGGAATTGTTGCTGGAACGTTTGTTCTTGATAATCTAAGTACAGAACCCAAGTCTGCTTCAGTTTCTTCCATCATGGTTTCTTTTTCCATCATGGTTTCTTTTTCCATAGATTCTTCAACTGGAGCTACAGGGGCGACACTACTACCTTGATCTGCTTGCCAAGCGGCTTTACCGCCAGGATAGTTAGAGCATAGGTCTAATCCACAGATGCCAGTACTTGAACCATATTGAGAGGTTCCAGTACCTTTGCTTTTGAGAGCTTCAGCATCCGAGAAATAATCTGTCGTCATACCTGCTGTAAACAAGGGTAAAATTGCAAGAAGTGCAATGTATCTTAGACTCTTGTTCATACGAGAAAAACAGAATTTTTGTTTAAAAGAATTTGTCCAAATCAGATAATTTTATCAGGCAAGTTCTGAAAATCGATTACTAACATAATCCCAATTAACCACATTCCACCAAGATTCTACATAATCAGGTCTTTTGTTTTGATATTTCAAATAATATGCATGCTCCCAAACATCCAAACCAAGTAACGGAAATTTTCCCAGAGTCCAAGGACTAGTTTGATTTTCAGTAGTAATGATTTCAATTTTATGATATGTAGAATTGAAAACTAACCAACACCAACCACTTCCCTGTATGCCAATTGCTTTTTCAGAAAAAACTTTTTTGAAATTCTTAAAATCATCAAAGTAAACATCAATTTGATCTTCTAATTGCCCACCAGGTTTTCCATCCCCATTAGGAGTCATCGTTTCCCAGAATAATCTATGATTTTCAAAACCACCTCCAAAAAAGTTTATTGCGCTTCTTCCAGATTCAGGGATTGATTTCAAATCAGATAGAATTGAAGAGATGTATTGTGGATGAGATGCGCTGCCAACATCCGCAAGAGATTTGTTTAATCCGTCTACATATGCTTGATGATGTTTTTGATGATGAATCTTCATGGTTTCAGTATCAATGAATGGTTCTAGTTCATCATACCCGTAAGGCAATCTTGGAAGTTCATATCTAACCATAAATCAAATCAGTGGAATCCACATATATTCTTCGAGTGCAAAGAATGATAAATCTTGAGGAACAGTTAGCAATATGAGAAAACTAGGAACTATTGATTTAGAAATTTTACATTTAGCAGTAAATGAAAACGGGACATTTAATGAGAATAATCTAGAGAATTCAAAATTAAAGAGATTAGGAGTAGGGAAAATTCTAGATTCTCTTGCAACATTAAAAGATAGAAAAATGTTATCATTGAATAAAGATGGCTCATTTTCAATTACAGAATTAGCAAGAGAAATTCTTTGGAGTAAAAATATTCCAACGTGGGCAAAGATTTTACGATTATTACAAATAAAATCATGCAGTATTGATCAAATCGAAGATATTTTAAAAATTTCAAGAAATGAATTGGACGAAGATATTGAGAAATTACGAAAAAATCAATTTGTGTTAATGTCGCCACAGAGAATAGATGAAAAAATAATCAAAGTATATGAAATTCTCCCTGAAGGCATAGAGGAGATCGACAAGACAGAAAGTGAAGGATTCAACAATGTAAATTTTGGAGAAATAAAACCAGAAATCGAAATTCTAAGTATTGTTGATGAAGTGATAAAAGAAATTCAAAATTCCCAATTAGAAGAAATAAAAAAAGATACAATTATTGAAAAATTATCCAAACTAAAAAGTAAATTAGAAATTTAGTTGTGCCAGTTAACCGCTAAATTAGCGATTGTTTTCACGTATTCTTTACACAAATCAAGTATTGGTTTATGGATTAAGAGTCATTCTTTTCAAAAGTCATATCAGCACCTTGACATGACTCACATTTTTCCAGTATACCAAATTCATTCATGAACTTACCTTTACCATCGCATCTAAAACAATTCAATCTGTTCTAATTTACTTAGATAAGCATTAAGGTTTCCTAACAATCCCAATATCACGACCATATAGTATAGAGATTTAGAATTTATTCCCCGATAAATGACTGTACTATCTTTTCTACAATAGTAATTTTTGGCATGTCACAGGGGGTTGTAATACAATTGAAGGTTTCAAACTCATCAATAAATGGAATTAAGAAGAGTGTTATCAATGCTAAAACAAGTGCAATTGCTCCAATCATTAACAATATGAATTTCATACATTTATGATCAGGATTACCTATTTATCAGATTATCGAAAATCACTCAAAAAGTGCTCTAAACGAGTTATTGTTGTCTGCATATAGTAGATCATAATTCTCGTTTTTCTATACGTCTAGATTATTTTGAGCGAATTTTATCTTGAATTTGAGCAAGAATAAGTTCAGCCTTGTCTTTATCCTCATAATTTTCTGCAGATTCATCCATGATTGCATCAATCTCATAGCTCTTATCTACTAAAATATTGGCAACATGATCATCAAGGGTTCCTTGCCCAATCAAATAGTATGCAAATACAGTATTTTTCTGACCTATTCTGTGAAGTCTATCTTCTGCTTGTCTGTGAATAGCAGGACTCCAATCAAGTTCAGCAAAAATGACATATTTTGCCCTAGTCAAATTAATACCCACATTTCCAGCACGAATTCCAGCAATCATTAATTTTGATTCGCCTCTTTGGAATTTGTCTATTTCATTTTGACGAAATGAATCAGAT
This sequence comes from Candidatus Nitrosopumilus sp., assembly GCA_013203245.1. Taxonomy (GTDB): domain Archaea; phylum Thermoproteota; class Nitrososphaeria; order Nitrososphaerales; family Nitrosopumilaceae; genus Nitrosopumilus. The sequence continues at coordinate 5,048 of JABMOR010000021.1, read as the reverse complement.
TGTCCACCAATAATAGATACTGGGGAAAACTCTTGCAAACTATCATGAAGTAATTTGTGAATTACCTTATGATGACAAAATACTACAACACTTTCTTCAATCTCCATAATATTTTTTACAAAATTAATCACATGTGGAACTTTTGCAATTCCTGCAATTTGTCTTTCACTTTGAATTGCTCTGTGATATGATGCAGATTTGATAAATTCAGAGTCAGCATCTTTTTGCTCGGATTCAACCTTCTGCCAGATTTTATTTAATTCTTCAAGATAGTAATCAGTATCTGCAGCAATGACTTCCTTGTAACGAACCTTGTCTTTGAGTTCTTTTAGAACATCTGATTTTTTTCTTCGAAGCATCACATGTTTTTGTAGTTCATTTCTAAGAGACGCACGTTTATTTTCTAGAACAATTGCTTTGCCTTTTTCATTCACATAGCAAAAGTACTCGCAGAATTCCTTAAAACTTCCAAGCAACCCAGGTTTTAGGATATCAATAATTGGCCAAATTTCTGAGCCACGATTGTAGATAGGGGTTCCAGAAAGACCAATCCTGTAAAGAATTGATGGTAGAGCGGCTAATTTTTTCACAGCTTTGTATTTTTGAGTTGTTTTTGACCTCAAATTATGTACCTCGTCACACACTATTGTCTTTAATCCCAATTTTGCTAAATCATCATCTCTTTTGAAAAGTAATTCATAATTGATCAAGTAAATATCAGATGTGGGAAGTTCTGCAGATTTTCCAGTTCTAATCATGGTAACATTTGGAGATTCAGATTCAATGATTCTACCATTCCTACTTTTCTTCTTTAGGAATTTTTGTATTTCACGTTCCCAATTGTTTAAGGTGACTAGTGGTGCAACAACAAGTATAGGAAACGTATGTTTTTCAGTTGCAGCATAAGAAAGCGTTTGAACAGTTTTTCCAAGACCCATTTCATCAGCTAGTAATGCATTTCCAGAGGATTTTAGTAAAAAGTCCAATCCTTCTTTTTGGAAATTTAATAATTTGCCTCTAAATTGTTCACCGGATTTTGCTCGTTTAAGTTTCAGCTTAATTGGAGGTAAAGTAGGCTTTGGAGCATATGTCTTGATAATTTTTCTTTGCCAAATAGATTTGGATAAAATTTCAAGAGGGTATCTATCCATTATGAGTTTTAGTTGTTTTACAGTTTCAGTATTATCAGGAATAATTATTTCATTGATGTTTTCCCCATACCATGCCTCTGTGACAAGCCTAGATATCATATTGACTGCGCGATCACCTGTAACTTTCCAGCTCCAGATTTTAGAGTATTTGTCAAGAACATACTCTAATGTACCAATATTTTCCATCGATGTCTCCATAATTTGTCGACAGAAAGTTTTTTTGCCTTATGAATCTTCATATTTTTCTCGATCATTAAAAAAGAAATTAAAATTCTACAAGAGTTAAAATATGATAATAGTTTCAACATTAGGGGAAAATTTTCAAGGTAAATCCATAGGCACAAAATAGTGAAAAATTAAGGGATTTTAGAAAATATAAAATCCAATAAACAAGAAAAATAAGATATTTCAATTAAAAATCAGGAAATATTTTGATTTAAAGAAATTCATATAATCATACTGGTTAGTATTTTAGAAAAAATATCATTAAATAATTATGATTGAACAGTATTCAAAAATATAATTTAAAGAGACAATGAAAAAATTTCAAACAGATTCAAAACTCACTAATTTTTTAAATTCAACATACGTTTAAAATTCATTGAATTTTAGATGAATCATGGAATTCATTCAAAACGAAGAACCAGATGTGAAAAAACCAATAATCATCGCAGCAATGCAAGACATGGGAAATGTTGGGAATATAGTTGTAAATTTCATCAATGAATCACTTGGAACAAAAACTTTCAGGACAGCAAAAACATCATTTCCAACATACATTATCGATAAAGGGGGATACATTGATCTTCCTGATGAAAAATGGGAATACAAATACACAGATGATTTGATAGTTTTTGGCGGAGGCAAGGGTCAACCACAGAGCAATAATGAGTTAAACGCTTTGTGTCAAGATGTCATAGACATAGCAAAGAAGCATTCTGCAAAGTTCATCTACACACTAGGAGGTTTTCACACTAATCGAATATTTGGTAAGAACCCAAAAACATACATCACTACAACATCAAGAGAGTTAACTAATCAAATGGAAGGACTGGATGTTGAAACCACACCACAAAAGTCAATCATAACAGGATTTAATGGACTAATACTTGGGTTTGCAAAGAAAAATGAAATTCAAGGAATTGGAATGTATGGAGAACTAAATGAACCTGAAATTCCTCAATATAGATCAGCAATTAGCATCATCAAAACCTTAGAAAAATTGACATATAGAAAATTAGGGGATACGAGTCAATTAGAAATTATGGCTCAAGATATTGAAAGAAAATTTAAAAACTAAATTTAATGCGATTTGCCAACTTCGTGAGATACAGTATTCTCATCATGGCAATCACAGCTGCAAAGATGAGTACTATGGTTATTCATACAGTCTATACACTCAAAGTGCTTTCTTGTTTCACACGCTGCACAAATCATCTCAGTTATGCTAAGAAATAGGAGAATTTGAATTTTTTCTATTTTAGAGTCTCAGTACTCAACTTCGCTTCGTTCAAGTAGACTATTTGTTAAATCCACGTATCCTTGTGGATCAAGTTCTTTTGCAAATCCTTTATCGATATTAATTAGATATATCGAATGAAGGTGAGCATTTAGGATATCATCATATTTTATTGGTGGATTCTTGTAATAGCGATCACATAGATCCTTAATTTTCTGTACATCTTCTTTCTTACGTGCATTAGGGGGCAATAGAAAAATTTTGGAAATTGGTAAAATTCCAACTACAGGTGTCGCCAAAGAAAATTTTGAACAGTGTTGGCTATACCTTGCAATCTTACTCATTATCCTTGCAGAAAAATAATCTATAGTATCCATTGCATGTTCTGGAGGAGTAAATCCGGTTTCAATTTCTATGATAGTATTTCCACCACCTTTTTTTGCATAAATATCACATACAAGAATTTCAGAAACGTCTTTTTCAACTTCAACAGCATAACCCCTTGAAATTAGAGTGCTTGCGCAGATCAATTCTAAAACAGAGTGATTGATTTTTACCAGATTTTTTTTATACATTCCAATTAATTGCTGCCCAACATAATTTAGTTTAGAGACATCGTTTCCTTTTAGATTTTTTGAGAGTTTATCAATCATCTCAAAAACATCATTTCTGAACTTTTCCAAATCCATGATTTAAGATAGAGTGATTTCCGAGGTTTAAGAATATGTAGGGATTGTAAAATTGACAAAGCCCCAAGGTCCAAAAGAAACAAAATTACTCAATTAAAATTGAAAAATAGCGAATTTTTATTCATACTTTGTCTTAACTGTATAAATCAAAATGATAGCATGTGTATAGAAATAAGGCTATAGTCATAGGATTGTTTTCATTTTTGATGTTATTCTCATTTATTCCAACTTCTGAGGCAGAACTTTGGCAATTCATAGTGGAATTAAACATGGAGAAAGGAGCAGTGTATCCTGGAGAAACAGTAGTTGTTACAGGCAGAGTAGTAGACCACGCATATAAGACAAATACGGGAGTAGAAGTTCTAATCAGAGCAGGATCAGACACCACCAAAGCATTCACATCTCCTGATGGTACATTTAGAGGAGAATTTGTCAATTTTCAGAGAATTCCAGGAACATACACAGTTAATGCAATTGCAACATGGTATGGGATGACAGGATTCTCAAGTACAGAATTCCAAGTAAAGGGGGACACCACACCAGTTTCAGCGCTTCAAGAGAAATTATCAACTGATGAGGCAATAAAATATCTTAGTTCCAATGAAAGTGATTTTGAAAAAAATCCAATAGGTCAAACATTATTCAAATATTATCATAGTTTACTTAACGAATTAATCGCAGAACAGAGAGAAGCGAGAGAACCAAATACAGAGCAAATATTCTTAGAACAACAGAGAAGAAGTGCTGAAGAATTAAGAACTCAAGCAATAGAAGAATATGCTCCAGGTGCAGGAACCTATGGAGGATATCAATACGAGGACTATATCGCAGGTCTAAATCCAAAAATCAAAGATTTAGTCATAAGCCAGTTGGAGTTTACACAAAATAATTTTGCAGATGCCCAAAAAATTAAAGAAGAAATTATTGCAAACGGAGGCACATATGAAGAAGCAAGGCAAGCATATCTAGATAGATTAGCAATTCCAAAAGAAGTTCTTGAACAATTTAATGAAAAATATTTAGATAAATCTGAAGACAATTTAGAAGAAAGTCAAACTGACGAAGAATAAACGATTGATAAATTATACGCGCGCACCATATTCAAAATTACATATTAAAAATTAATGAAAATAGATATTCCATTACCATGCCATTCCCAGTTAGGAAAATGAAGTGTGTGCTTAACTTGTCTAAACAATTTTTAAACCAAACTAACGAACAAAACAGTAATGAAAATATTTCATAAACCCACATGCATCACATGTAAAAAAGCAATTACAGAAATTGAACGAATGAATGCAGATGTTGAAAAAAGAGATTTCTTCAAAGAGCCATTTTCAGAGACAGAGTTGAAAAAAATAATAAAAATGACAGGTAAAAAACCATCAGAACTTTTGAGAAAAAGGGATAAAATGTACAAGGAGTTGGATTTAGAAAATGGTAAAAAAACAGACAGTCAAATAATTAAATTAATGGTGGAATATCCAGGGTTAATTTTACGCCCCATTATAGTAACAAAAAACAAAGCATATGTCGGAAAAATAGATTCAAAAAAATTAAAATAAATCAATCAGAATTGGTTTCTTTGAATATTCTAATTGCCTCTAAATGAGAGCAATTAGCCTTTAACCCCTTCCCATGATGAAATTTATAGAAATTTTTGAACCCAGGGCATTCGCAAGTATCAGATGTTACAAAATATGATTTTTCAGGATCAGATGAAGATTTTATTTGAAACAAATCTTCTTC